>JAGWVX010000009.1 GCA_018970685.1 Alphaproteobacteria bacterium
TCACCTCCGTTGCGACGGCGGCACATCGCGATTTCATCGGCGATTTTGTCAAGGCAGCACGCACGGCCGGGATGCGCGTAGGTCTCTATTATTCACCGCTGGACTGGCGCTTCCCCGGTTATTTCTTTCCCGATCTCTACCGCACCAGTGCCGAAGAGATGCGCGCGCAATATCATCGGCAGCTCCACGAACTCGCCTCGCATTACGGCCCGCTTGACATCTTGTGGTTCGACGGCGGCGGAAACGAATGGCTCGGTTTCGGTGGCGTGCACTTCGCGAACGGGCAATGGAGCGCCCGGCCCAAGAACGAGCCGTACAAAGGTACCTTCTTATGGAATGACGATCAGGCTGTGGGGGATCTTAGGCGTCTCCAACCTTCTATCGTCATCAACGACCGCACGGACGCGCCGGCCGATTTTCGCGACCGTGAGGGTGATGCGGCGCTGGGCGGTTTCGAGAACCGCTACCCATGGGAGCTCTGCACGATGCTGGCTCCGCCGTGGATGTACGTGAACGGTGCGAAGCCCAAGACACCCGACGAGGTCATCCGCCTTTTGATTTCGGTCGTAGGGCGTGACGGCAATCTGCTGCTTAACGTGGGGCCAAAGCCGGATGGCGAAATCCCTGACGACCAAGTGGCAGTACTGAAAGCGGTCGGACGCTGGCTGAAACATTATGGCCAAAGCATTTACGCCACCCGCGGCGGGCCTTATCTGCCGGGCCCGTATGGTGTTTCGACCTACCGCGGCAATACGGTCTATCTGCACATTCTCGATCGCACGCATTCTTCGTGGATGCTGCCGCCCTTGCCGGTGAAGGTTGAGGGCTGTTCAGCATTTGCGGGCCGTAAGCCCCTTTGCGAGCAAACCGCCGATGGCCTGCATATTGCGCTGCCGGGAACGGCTCATCCCGTGGATCGTGTCGTGATCTTGCAGATCGACGGTACAGCCGCCGACATCCAGCCGATCGTCGTGAACGACACACGATCGTAATGCAGCATGGCGACCGCTCGCGTTGCTTTGCCAGGGGATCGGCAGGAAGTGACGAAAGATACCCATGGCCAAAAGGTCCCGAACTCGCCGTTGCAAGCATGTCGCAGAAGCGCCATTTGTTGCCGTCCCGCGCCCACCGCAGGCGCATTGCCGGCGTCGTTCGGGGCTTGCAAGTTTCCCGAGGAGATGTCCTTCAGAATCTGCTTCTCCAGCGACAGGTCCGCTACCAGTCGCTTCAGCCGTTGAACCTACGCCGCAATCACGCTTATTCGTCCCGCCGAGCGCGTACGCGGCTTCTTCTTGATTGAGATCTCTACATCGCAATCAAGCGCCGTCAGAAACGTCATCAGACGTTCAACAGAAAAACCGTCCAACTTGTAGTGTAACAAAGCGGACACTTTTGGCTGATTTACGCCAAGAGTTTCCGCAGCCGCGGACTGGGTTAGCTTGCCCTGTTCGATAATCTGATTGATCGCATAGGCGAGCCGCAACTTGGTTTGCCGTTCGTCCGCGTTCGAGTACCCGAGGTCGGAAAAGACATTCGTCGTGCCGTGAATGACTTGCTCGCGACTCGCTTCATTTTTCTTTGCCATAACGTGCCTCGTAATCTTCCCGAGCAAGTTTCAGTCGTCGCTCAACCAACTCGATATCACCCCTCGTAGTCCGTATCCCCTTGGGAGATTTCTTCTGGAATGCATGCAGCACGTACACCACTTCGTGGAACTTCACCGTATAAACAGCCCGATAGGTGTCCCCGTCGAAATCCTCCACGACCTCAAAAACACCTGGACCTTGGCCTTTCCACGGTTTCGCAGATGGATGCTTGCCGCCGAACTGTGCGATACCCAAAACGTTTCCCATTTCGCCCTTTACGGGCTCGGGAAATTCCAAGAAGTCGCATTTAGCTGATCCGACGCACGCAACAGGCTTCTCGCCTATTATCAACTGTCGTGCCATGAATATCCCAGTTTTGGTATAATGCCAATATCTTCGGTGATGGTCTGCTTGGGAATCGCCCCTGGCCCCATAATTGTACGGCATCGAGCTATTCGGCGTCTGCGATGCGCTATTTCAACGCGACCGAACCAACCCAATCGCAAAATCAGTCGGGGTCCACTCATCCCTTCGCCAAGATGGCGAAAGAAAGGACTCACAATGAACATTCCACGCGATTTTCCTGGCCGGTATTTTTGCACCAAGGAGGTTGCTCAAATCCTCGGCTTATCCAGACGAACGTTAGAGAAGCACAGATCATACGGCACGGGTCCGCTGCGTTTCGAGTGCAAGGCCAGCCGTCACGAATTCAGCATCACGAGCGGCACGCTATTCGCTGCGCACAAGCTGCCTCTGCGTACCTATCTCGCGGCCATCGCAGTGTTCTGCAATGAGGTCAAGGGCAAGTCGGCGCTGGCCATCTCGCGCGATCTCGGCTTGTCCTACAAGGCGTGTTTCGTGCTCTGCCACAAATTGTGGGAGGCAATGGCGGAAGAATTGAAGGGCTTCACAGTCGGCGGTGACGGCAAAGTCACGGAAATCGACGGCGGCTATTTCGGGAGCTATGTGAAACCTACCAAGGCGACGTTTGCGCCCTGAAGAGACGTTCGCCCCGTTGATACGAGCCGTTATTTCGCCGGACGGGCGCCACAGGATTCGCGGACGATGAGGCGCGTCGGCAGAAGAGTGTCGTCGGCGCTTTCGTCGCGCATCAGCTTGATGAGCGTGTCGACCAGCGTCTCGCCGGCAAGCCTTGTGTCTTGCATAACGGTCGTCAATTGCGGGGCCACGATGCTCGCCGCGGGGATGTCGTCAAAGCCGACGACCGAGACGTCGCCCGGCACGGCGACACCATGCTCCTTGAGAACCGTGAGCGCGCCGATGGCGATCAGGTCGCTCGCCGCGAAGATCGCATCGAATTTCCCGCCACCGGCAATGACTTCGCGCGCGGCCTTCTCACCCGAGCCAATGGAACTGACCGCGTCGGCCTGCAATTCGACGGGAACCTCAAGGCCCGCCTCGCGCAGCGCATCGGCATAGCCGCGATAGCGCCCGCCGAATTCCGGATAGCGCGGCGAGGCGTAACCGAGAAACGCGATCCGGCGGCGCCCTAAAGCGAGCAGATGCCGCGTCGCCATAAGCCCGCTTTGGTAATCGTCACACCCGACGGAGGGCCCGGGATGGCCGTCAAGCGCCGCGCCGTAGTGCACGAACTTGGTTCCGAGCTCGGCCATCTGTTCCAATTGCGTACGGTAAGCAAGGAAATCGTCGTAGCCGAGCAGGATGATGCCATCGGCCTTGCGCGTGTCTTCGTAGTCGGTGCGCCAATTGCTCGACGTATGTTGCAGCGAGATCAAGAGATCGTAGCCGCGCGCCGAACAGGACTGCGAGATCGACCCCAGCATCGACAAGAAGAAGGGATTGATCAGCGAGACCGCCGAGCTGTGATCCTCGAAAAACAAGACGGCAATGGTTTGGGCATGGCGGCCGCGCAGATTGGAAGCGTTTTTGTCGACCTTATAGCCCAGCTCCTTGGCGATGAAGGCGATGCGCCGGCGCGTGATATCGCTGATCGTGGGATCGCCGCGCAAGGCACGCGACACGGTCGGCTGCGATACGCCGGCTTTGCGGGCGATATCGAAGGACGTCGGCCTTAAGATGCCAACCTGGCCAGGAGCGTTGCGTTCCCTCTCAGCCATCGCCTTCTGGGCTCTAGTCTCCGCGGCCGTGCAACCGCAACACACGTCCGGCAGTTGCACGCTGGGGTCATTCATACTTCATCCCCTCTGGATCGTCCAAGGTGTATTTGCCGCGTATGACAACGCAAGACAATCTCCTGCTGTTCCCCCCAAAAAAAGCGGCGCCGCTGTCGGAGGGGAGATTGACAGCGGCGCCTGCCACGCAGGAAAAGCTTCCGGCTTAATACTTCAGTCGCAAAGCCAGCTGGAACAGGCGGCCGCTCTTGCTCCACGCCGTATCGAGCAGCGTGGGCTTGGCTTTCGGCGACAGCGACGTGTCGCCAAAGACCTGTTGCTGGAAGATGATCGGCGTATCGAGCAGGTTCGACGCGTCGAGGGATACCTGAAGGTGCTCGTTCAGATCGTAGCGGATCGAACCATCCAGGAAACCCGCCGCCTTCTGATACATCGGCAGGCCGATACAGCAATCGAGGTTGTCGGTCAGGAAACGCGAGCGCCAGTTGTAGGCGAGGCGCATGCCGATCGGGCCTTTTTCGTACATTGCTACGACGTTGTAGGCGTCGTCGGAGATGCCCGCCAGGCGGTGCGAGTCGATGATCGCATTGTCGATCTGCAGGCCGCCGCCGAAACCGATCGTGCTGCCAGCGGTATAGCCCGGTTCCACCGCCAGGTTGGAATTGTGGATGCCTGCTTCATGGGTGTGGGTGTAGTTGAGTTGCGCACCCAGACCGTCGAAGGGCGCCGGCAGGAAGTCGAAGAACGCCTGATAGTTCAGCTCGAAACCCCACAATTCGCCGCCGTTCTTGTTGTTGACCGGCCCCATGACGTAGACCGTTTCGGTGGAGCCGTTGTTGGTGAAGTTGCGCGCGGCCTCGCCGTAGGAGATGGTGTTGCTCAGCTCCTTGAGGAACAAATCCGCCGAGAACATGCTGGACTTGCTGAAGTAGTATTCGTAGGAGGCGTCGTAGTTCCAGGCGGTCTCGGGCTTCAGCGCGGGATTGCCCGACTGGGCGGTGAAGACGAAGTTATAGCCTGTGACATTGGCCGCCGTGTGCGCCGCACCCGGCGAATTATAGACCACATATTGCGAGGTGTTTGACACGTCGATGGCCGGCGAGCTGATCTGGACGTAGTTGCGCAGATAGCCGAAATCGGGCCGCGACAGTCCTTCCGATACCGCAAAACGCAGAACCTGCCGGTCGGTCAGATCGAACCGGACGTTGGCGCTCGGCAGGAGGTTGAAGTTGGTCTTGCCGTAGCTCGCCGTGCCCGAGGCGGCATTGCTGAAGTTCAGCAGATCGGGTGTCAGCCAGCAGGTGATGTTGGTGACGTTGGTGCCGCCGACGGGCGTGTTGCACGCTGCGCCCGATGCGGCCCCGGTGTACCAATTCGACGTCGGATAGGAAATACCGCCGCTGCTGGTCAGCTCGGTCTTGACATAGCGCACGCCGACGTTGCCCGACACCGGTATGCCGAGGAGCGCCAGATCGTCGCCGCCGAAGTCGGCCATAACATAACCGGCGGTGGTCTTCTCGCTGACGTTCAGGAGTTCGGACGGCTGGAAGCAGCCGGTCGTATTTCCCGAACGATCGCAGAGCGGTGTCCAGCCCGTCGAGGAACCGGTCGATTTCTCGTCAAGCGCTTGGGCCACCTGACCCCAATTTTCCAGCGTCTGGTTGTTCAGAAAGAACATCGACCCGGTCGACAGCACCTTGCCGTTGTAGAAGCCGCTGAAGCTGTCGGTCGTCCAAATGTTCTTGCCGTATCCCCGGAAGTTGGGGTCGCTGCCATAGCTGCCCCCGCAGCCGGCCGGGTAAGCCGCCGGCGAGGTGTTGGCGAGGCTGAAGCTAGGGCCATTGCAAATCCAGGTCGCTACAACCGAATTCCAGTTGTAGGCCGAATAGCGCACGAACTGGTCGCGCGCCGCGTAGCGCACGCCGAACTTGATGGCTTTCAGCCAGCCGTTGTCGACGTCGTAGTCGATGTCGCCGCGGACCGCCGTTTCCTTTGCGTTGTTGTCCTCCATGTGATCCTGGACGAAGTCGCTGTAGTAGTTCGCCAGGTTGCTTTGGAAACCCGGCGCATAGTTGATGTTGTCGCCCGGCAGGACCTTTATCGACGGCGGACCGTTGCCGTCTCGCTGGTATTGCGCATTCACCTGGATGTCATCGGCCACCAACATGTCGTTGTTGCCCGTCCTGGCGTTGACATAGGAGCCGTCGAAACTGGCATGCAGGTTGTCGTTCACGTCCCACTGCATGTTGATCGAGTAGTTCCGCGTGGCCTCGGAATGGTCGAAGACGCGGGCCTGGTCTTCCAACTGGATACCTGCGGTCGGCTGACCGTTCATACCAGACGTCGCGCAGGTGTAGCCCGCCCCGCAATAGTTCACATAGGGCACGCCGGGAACGACCGACGCGTCGTTCACGGCCTGCGGATAGCTGCCGGCCCAAGAGGCTGCCCAGCCCGATGAATAGTAGGAACTCGTGATTACGCCCGACTTCAAGGTGCCATTCGGATTGAAGGTGAAATTCGGCGTACCCGCCGCCGGCAGAATCGGCGTCGAGCTCATCGGATTGAACCCCGGAGCCGCCCACAAGCCAAAGAAATCAAAGTTGGCGCTGTGCTCGAGCCATGCATTGCGATAGGCGAAATCGTTGTACTGGGCGGTTACGCGGAAATTGTCGGACGGATCCGAATACTGGAACGCCAGCGATTCGCCTTCGCGTTTGCGGTTGTAGTTGACCTTTGAGAAGTTCACTTCGTCGGGAAGATATTGCCAGCTCGAACCGCCATAGGGGGAAGCCGTGCACCCGATGGAGCCGTTGCCGGCGACGATTGCATCGCCGTTGGCGCCGACGGCGCCAGCCGAGCAGAACGTGCCCGTGCGCATCATCACTTCCGAATTGGTCTGCGTCACGACATGGGAATTCGAATAACCGATCAGGAGGCCGAACCTGCCGAACGACGTGTCAATGTTCTTGCCGGCGATGCCAGAATAATCGAACGTTCCGCTATCGGAGCGGTCGTTGTAGTTGCCCTTTACAGAGAGCGCCAGAACGTGGTCATCCACGTCGAAGGGAAGGCGCGTGCGCAGGTTAACCGTGCCGGCGATGCCACCTTCGATCATATCCGCGGTTTGGTTCTTGTAAGTGTCGATGGCCGTCATCATTTCCGGCGCGACGTCGTTGAAATTCAAGCCGCGGTCGGCATCGGCCGAGAAGCTGTCGCGGCCGTTGAGTTCGGTGCGCACCTGCGTCAGGCCGCGCACCAGCACGGTGGTGGGTTCGCCCGAGGGATGGGTCGTATCATCGCTCGACTGCAGGCGGGAAACCGTAATGCCGGGGACGCGCTGCAAGGCATCGGAGACCGATTTGTCGGGGAACACGCCAATATCTTGCGCGGTGATCGAATCGAGGATCGTGTCGGCATTCTTCTTGATCGACTCCGCCGATACGAGCGAGGCTCGAAACCCCGTCACCACGACTGTTTCAACGGCGCCGTTGTCCGATGTCGACTGTGCATAGGCTGCGCCGCTCGCCGCGAAGAGCCCAAGCGTTAGCAGTGACACACCTCCTCTCAAGACGGCCTTGCGAACGTGACCGAACCTATAATTGCTCATCCTGTGATACCTCCCGTATTTCGTTGTTTTCAGCCGTGGCTGTCTCGCATTTCGAAGTGCTGCTCCGTCTTGCGCCGCTATGGCACACGCTTGCCGCGCGCACCGTGATGCCCGCGGACCGGCCGGCCGCGAAGGCGCTGGATAGACGCATTACGAAACTTCACCGTTCCCCCTTACACGCGCTTCGGCGCACTGTCTTATGCGGGCGCTTTACTTTGCCCCATCGCGTACGGCTCAAAGACCGTTCGTGATTGCGCCGCATAATCCAGCCGAATGCGTTTCCCTGCCAACACCCGCGTATACGTATACATGCGGTGTTAACTGCAGGAGCGTGTCGCATATTGCTTTTTGGCCACAAGCGAAACGATCCGATGCGCGACGCGCACGTTTTCTATGGCAAACGCCGATCGACGTTGATTCAAATCGCGCGAAGTGACCCAAAGTCGCAACGCATACGTATACGCGCCGATTGGCTCCGCCAGCGCGCCACAGATAAAGTTGCACGGCAAGACATCGGCGCTTCCGCCAAGCGGCCTCGTGCCAAAAAGGAACGAGCCGGGAGGACAATGCCAAAGATCAGTATACGATGTTTCGCCATCCTATCGTTGCGCGACAGATGGCTGTGGCGCCTTGATGGGCGGCGTAATAGACGGCCAAATCGATCACCGTCGCATAAGAACAAAAAACATAAGAATATAGGAACGCCGGGTTATGCATTTTGATGGAGCGGTTTTCGATATGGACGGCGTGATCACCGGCACGGCGGCCGAGAATTTTTCTGCCTGGAAAATATCCTTCGACGACTACATGCGCCAGAGACGGGAAGGCGGGCCGTTCGCCCCGTTCACGCATGAGGATTATCTTGCAACGGTCGATGGCCGGCCGCGCTACGAAGGTGTGGCATCCTTTCTGCGTTCCCGCGGCATCGAGATTCCCTTTGGCGATCTCGCGGAGCTGCCGTTTGCCGAGATCAAAAATCTGGTCGTGCGCAACGGCGCGCGCAAAGTGCCGTCCCTCCGCATGGGTATCGCCGAACCATGATCAAAAAGCCGCGCCTTAATTTCTGGCAGCTGTGGAACATGAGTTTCGGCTATGTCGGGATTCAATTCGGCTTTGCGCTGCAGAACGCCAACGTCAGCCGCATCTTCGAAACACTGGGCGCAAGAATAGAGAACATCCCGATCTTGTGGATTGCCGCGCCCATCTCGGGCCTGCTGATCCAGCCGATCATCGGTTATATGAGTGACAAGACGTGGAACCGGCTCGGCCGACGCAAGCCCTATTTCCTGGCGGGTGCGCTGTTGTCGTCGCTGGCGCTGCTGTTCATGCCGAATGCTCCTGCGCTGTGGGTGGCAGCGGGCATGTTGTGGATCATGGATGCATCGATCAACGTGACGATGCAACCTTTCCGCGCCTTCATCGGCGACATGCTGCCGGACGACCAGCGTACGCAAGGCTTCGCGGTGCAGACCTTCTTCATCGGAGCGAGTTCCGTCGTCGCCTCGATGATGCCCTATCTACTGACCAATTGGCTGCACGTCGCCAATACGGCGCCGGCTGGCGAGATACCGCCGTCGGTCAAGTTGTCCTTCTATATCGGTGGCGTGACCTTCCTTGCTACCGTGCTTTGGACGATCGCCACGGTGAGGGAATACTCGCCCGAGGAGCAGAAGCGTTTCGCCGGACAGGATGATGCGCGCGGTGCGCCGCAGATCAGTCTGAACACATCCTCCTGCTACCGCCAAGGCGGGCTTCTGGTCGCGGCAGGGTTTCTCCTGACCTATCTCGTCTACGCATTGGGTTGGTATCTCGGCCTTTACATCCTCTCTGTCGGCCTCATCGCCTATGGCGTGCTGCAGATCCTGGCGGCGCGGCGCCACGCACGCGGCAAGACCGGCGGCCTGGTAGAGATCATCGCCGATCTGCGCAACATGCCGCGGACGATGAGGCAGCTTGCGCTCGTCACCACGCTGACCTGGTTCGCGCTGTTCGCGATGTTCATCTACGCGACACCGGCGGTGACCAGTTACCATTTCGGCAGCACCGATCCGACCTCGCCGCTTTACAACGACGGAGCCAACTGGGTTGGCGTCTTGATGGCCGTCTATAACGGCGTGGCGGCGCTGGTGGCGTTTCTCCTGCCACCGCTAGCGCGCCGCCTGGGCCGCGTTTCGACCCATGTGATCTGCCTCGCCATCGGCGGTCTCGGGCTGATCTCGATGTACTTGTTCAAGGACCCTGAGCTGCTTTTGATTTCCATGATGGCGGTCGGCATCGCCTGGGCGAGCCTGCTCACCCTGCCTTACGCCATCCTCAGCAGCGCCGTCTCGCACGACAAGATGGGCGTCTACATGGGCATGTTCAATCTGTTCCTGGTCATACCGCAGATTCTGGCATCTGCCGTGCTGGGCCTATTGGTACGCACCGTTTTCCATGACGAGGCGATCTACGCCATCGTGCTGGGCGGCGTCGCCATGGTGCTTTCCAGCATATTGATGACCTTCGTCGATGACAGCGCTAGAGATTCGAAATTGACATGATTGACCTCTGGACCGTGCGTACCAATGCGTTCGCGAATGACGGCGAAGCCATCATGCGCAGCGGCAATATCTATCAAATCGCCAACGGCTATATGGGCTATCGCGGCACGCTCGATGAGTTCGGGCCGGACGAGACGGTTGCGGTCACGCTGGCCGGGCTTTACGATCGTGTCGGCGACGCGTGGCGCGAACCGGTCAATGCACCCAATGCGGGCTTCACGCAAATCACGCTCGACGGCAAAGGCATTTCCGCCCGCACGACGCCGATCAAGAATCATCGCCAGAGCCTTGATCTGCGAACCGCCTGTTTCACGCGTGAGACCGTATTTGAGATCGACGGCAAGCAGTTGACCGTTGCGTCGACGCGTTTTCTCAGTGCGGATGAGCCGCATTTGGGCGCCCTGCGCTACAGCATTCATTGCGACCGTCCGGCCAGCGTGATGATCGAGACCGGCATCGACGGCGATATTTGGGACTTGAACGGCCCGCATTTGACTCGGCTTCAGACGGAGAAGCGAGGCGATATCCTGTTGACACACGGCGCAACCCGCGAGACAGGCAAACGTGTCGTGGTCGCCGAGCTCTCCGACATCGATTTTGGCGTGCAAAGCCACATCGTCAAGGGGCGGGAAAACCTGCGTCGTGTCGAATTCGCCGCACAACCCGGCAAGACCTACAGCTTCGACAAGTTCTTCGCAGTGTATACCGGCAATGATCGTGCACCGGTGCCGCTCGAAGACACCGCCATGGAAACGCTGACCGCGGCGCACGCGCGCGGCTACGACGCCTGCCTTGACCGCCATGGCGCCTGCTGGGCGCAAAAATGGACGGCATGCGACGTTGCAATCGAGGGCGACGACCAGGCACAGCTCGCACTGCGCTACAGCATATTCCAGCTCCTGATCGTGGCCCCGGTTAAGGGCAGCGAGAATTCCATTCCCGCTCGCGCGCTGTCCGGGCAGGCCTACAAGGGCGCCGTGTTCTGGGACACTGAAATATTCATGTTGCCGTTCTTCCTGCATTCTTACCCCGAGAAGGCAGTCGAATTGCTACGCTATCGCATCCGCACGCTGGACGGCGCGCGCCGCAAGGCGCAAACGGAAGGGTCCGGTTTCAAAGGCGCATTCTATGCGTGGGAGAGCCAGGAGACGGGCGACGACGCCTGCACCTATTTCAATATCGGCGATCCGTTGACCAAGCGCGAATTGCGCACGCATTTCCGTGACAAGCAGGTGCATATCAGCGGCGACGTCACCATTGCGCTGTGGCAATACTTCAAGCTCACCGGCGACGACGCGTTGCTCTTGGACGGCGGGGCCGAGGTTATCCTGGAATGCGCGCGGTTCTATTATTCCTATGCCTATTTCAAGCAAGACAAGAACCGCTACGAAATCCTCGACGTCATCGGTCCCGATGAATATCACGAGCGGGTCAACAACAACGCCTTCACCAATCGCATCGTCAAGGCGACCTTCGAAATCGCCGATGCGACGGTTTCCTATCTGCGCCGCCGGTATCCCGAGGCGGTCAAGACGCTGATCGAAAAGATGGGCATCGCCGGCGAACTTCCGCTCTATGCCGAGATGGCGAAGCTGCTCTACGTTTCCGAGCCGGACAAGACGACGGGGCTGATCGAGCAATTCGACGGTTATTTCAATCTCAAGGATTCCACCGTCACTGAACTGGTGGCAAAGCGCATCCACCCGGACGAATATCTTGGCGCCAGCCAGGGTCTCGCCGTTCCGACCAAGGTGATCAAGCAGGCCGACGTCGTGATGATGCTGAGCCTGTTCAAGGATCGCTATCCCACGGACGTCATGAAAGCGAATTGGGAATATTACGAGCCGCGCACCGAGCACGGCTCCAGTTTAAGCTCCAGCGCCTATGCCTTGGTCGCCGCCGAATTCGGCGCGCTCGACGCGGCTTATCAGTATTTCATGAAAACGGCGAAAATCGACCTCGACGCCCGCTACAAGATCTATACCGGAACCGTCTTTATGGGCGGTTCGCATCCCGCCGCCAACGGCGGAGCGTGGATGGTGGCGGTGTTCGGCTTCGGCGGCGTGAGTACGGACGAAAAGCAGGTTACCATCACCCCGCGCCTTTACCGGACTTGGCAGACGCTCTCCTTCAATATGGCCTATCGTGGCGGACGCTTTGCGGTCGCCATCTCCAACGACCGTGTAGAAGTCAAAGCGGCACACGGCAACACGCAGGCCGAAACATTCGTGGTGTGGGGCAGGCTCGAGCTCTGCGCGCCGGGAAGCGTCACGACCTGGCATGTGTCGGCGGGCGCAGCATCCTATCAAGGGCGCAGCCTGCTGGCCTGAAGGGGAGTGAAGGAATGGACCGCAGGATTCTTTTGAAGAGCGGTGCGGCTGCGATTGGCACAACGCTGACGCGGAGCCTGGCGCTGCCGGGTCCGGCCGGCCCGCTTGGCGCGGACATACCTTGGACGACGTATCAAGCTGAGGACATGCGCACCACCGGCACCACCCTCGGCCCGTTCTACGCGCCCAATTGCGTCGAAACCGAGTCGTCGCGCCAGCGCTGCGTGAAGCTCGCGGCAGGCGATTACGCCGAATTCACCGTGCAAGCACCGGCCAACGCGATGGTGGTGCGCTACAGCTTGCCCGATACGGCGGACGGCGCGGGGTTGGACTCGACCCTCGAAGTCTACCGGAACGGAATCCTTCTGACTCACCTGCCGGTAACCTCGAAATACGCTTGGCTTTACGGGCATTATCCGTTCACGAACAATCCCGCCGACGGCAAGCCGCGCAAATTCTACGACGAGGTCCGCCGCAAAGGGCTGGATTTGAAGGTGGGCGACGTGCTGCGCCTCAAGAAGGTGTCCGACGCGGCGGATTATTGCATCATCGATCTAGTCGATCTGGAGAACGTCGCCCTGCCCTTGCCGCAGCCGAAAGGCTCGCTTTCCGCCCGCGATTTCGGCGCCCGCGGCGACGGCGAGAGCGACGACACCGAAGCGCTGGTGAGATGCGTTGCGGAAGCAGCGAAGCAAGGCAAGGTCGCCTGGATTCCCGCGGGCGACTACAAGCTGACCGGCGACATCGATTTTCACGACGGTGCGGTGCTGCAGGGCGCCGGCATGTGGCACACGACCTTCGTCGGCGACGAGGCCCTGTACATCCACCCCGAGCGGCGGCTGCGCTTCAAGCTCCTGGGCGAGCATTGCCGCCTCAGCGACTTTGCGCTGATCGGAAAGTTGAAATACCGCAACGACGAGGAACGCAACGACGGCATTTTCGCCGCTCATGCCAGGAACGGCACCATCTCGCGGCTTTGGATAGAACACACCAAGGTCGGCATGTGGTTCTATGTTTCCGGCGCTATGCGCATCGAGGGCTGCCGTCTGCGCAACACCTTGGCTGACGGGATCAATCTCTGCCTCGGCGTGCGCAACACGGTGATCGAGAACTGCACCGCGCGCAACACGGGCGACGATTGCTTCGCGATCTGGCCAGCGGTGAGCGACCAGGGCTTTACCCAGGAAGCGCCGCATCCCGGCAACAACGTCATCCGCCGCTGCACCGGCGAGCTGCCGTTTCTCGCCAATGGCGGGGCGATCTATGGTGGACGCGACAACCGCATCGAGGACTGCTTGTTCCGCGATATCTCGGCCGGCTGCGGCATTCTCATCAGCACGACGTTTCCGACATCAAACGCCGACGGCACAGTCGACAACAATTTCAACGGACTGACGCGGGTGTACAATTGCCGGACCCTCCGTAGCGGCGGATATGACCCCAGCTGGGCTTGGCGAGGCGCCGTGGAGCTTTGCATCGACCGCAAAAGCATTTGCGACCTGCGCATCGACCAGGTGCGGATCGAAGACAGCATCTCGGACGGGTTGCGCGTCATAGAGACGAATTCCCGGCGCGAAGCGCGCAGGCTCTGCGACACACAGCTCACGGACGTCACCGTCACGGCGGTCGGGCTCGGCGGGAACGGCGGCCATGGGCTGACCATTACCGAAGGCGCAAAGGGCGGCTTAACCCTCGTCCATTGTGACATTGCAGATATCAAGAATAGCGCCCCGAAATTTCGACTTCTCCGGGACTGACCCTCCCGCGCGAGAATGCGCGTGACGAGAGCTTCATGGCGCGGCACGACTTCTCGAAAGTCCACTTCCGCAAACCCAGGGGTAAGCCGCTGCCAGAGCATCATTGCCAAGCCAATGCCGGACGCTGCGAGGTGCGTTCAGCCGTCGAGCACATCTTTGCCGCCGAGAAGCATCGCTTCGGGTTGTTCGTGCGCACCGTCGGCATAGCCTGCGGCGCCACAAAATCGAGAAATACTTCTGCTGCATCAAGAATTGGCGACGTATCGCCACCCGTTATGACAAGCTGGCCCGCAACGTCCTGGCCGCTGCAGCCATCGTTGCCGCTCCCGTCTGGATCAAGTTGTGAGGTGTCCGGATCCTAGATCGTACTTCGTAATTACTCGTTTTCAATAAATCATCATCCGCCGCAGCACTCCATCCTTTAATACCAGATGATGATAAAGTGCGACAATGGCATGGGAAAATGCAACGGCAATTAGGAGGTGCGCCGTCCATAGATGCATCTGAACAAGCTTGCTAGAAAATGCCTGATGCCCAGGTAGTACGGGCATAATCGTGAACAAGCCAATCAATCGCCAACCGCGCAACGCGATGATGCCAAAACCAAGCGTCATCAAGACGGCGAGCAAGACATAGAGCAGCCGGTGCGTATCTCTCACCACTTTCTGCAGCATCTCGTTTCCGATTGCAGGAAGGATACGCCCTCCCATACGGCGCCAGACGAGACGCACCAAAATCGCGATGAACAACATCGTCCCGAGACCGATGTGCACTGTCCAATAGATCATCCGGACAGGCCGTTCGTCGACCAAGCCTATCAAAATGGCCCCGCTCCATTGCAGGACAACCAAGATCGCGGTTAGCCAGTGCAGTATAATGGTCGCCCGATCATAGACCTCTTCTCGTGAGGAAAGGCCTTGTTTGTTACTCATCAGGAGAATCTCGCCGGGGGAGTGCATCAGCTGCTGAAGTGGGCCATCGCAATCAACGCGAAAACCACGGTGGCGGCCCCGCCAATGCGCGTGCCAATCTGCGCAAATGGCATAAGCTGCAGGCGATTGGCAGCCGTCAATATGGCCACATCGCCCGTACCGCCCTGACCGCAACGGCATGCACTGACGATGGCCGTGTCAATCGGATACATTTTCAGCAAGCGCGCAGTGAAAAAACCCGTGGCGACCATTGCCGTAACGGTCGTAAAAATCGTAACGAGATTCGGTAACGCAAGCGATGAGATCAACTTGTCCCACGGCGTCATGGCAACGCCGATTGCGAATAGGAGCGGATATGTCACTGCCACCGCGAAAAAGCGATAGACGACGAAAGCACCGCGCTCCAACTTCGGCGAAACCAGCCGCAGGATTTTGATGACTACTACCGCAAACAGCATTACGACCGGCGCAGGCCAGCCCCAGTAGCGCTGTGTCAACACGCCGACAAGATAGAACGTGACGGTCATGACAGCGGCACCGGCCACGGTGGCGATATCTGGCGCCATATCGGGCATTTCTTCTGCCGTGACAGCGTCTTTCTCCTCACCCGTCTGAAGACGTCCTTCACCGCTCAGATGCGGATAGCGCTTCCCAGCGAAGTTCAGAATGCCCGATATGATGATCGCAAAGAAACTTCCAAGCATCACGGGAGGCAGAATAAGCGCCAACAAACCGTTTTGGTGCAGAATCGAACCATAACCGACAGATAATGGTATCGCACCTTCTCCAACGCCTCCGGCCATGATCGGCATGACGATGAAAAAGAACGTATGTGCCATGCCTAGCCCAAACAAAGTACCCACCAACGTGCCGGTAATCGCCGCCGCGATAGAGCCCAATGTTAACGGTACAACAATCTTTAGAAAGCCGCTGATCAAGACATGATAGTCCATTCCCAGAATGCTACCCACAATGATGGACGATATGAACAGGTAGAGAAAATTGCTCGAACGGGTAAAGACCACCACCGACGTCAGCACGGGAGCCGGTATAAGATGGGCGTAAGCAAGGTATGAAGGAATGAACGTCGCGAATATCGCGGCCGCACCGATATGCCTGAACACCGGCAGACGCTTGCCGAGTTCCGCACAGGCGAAACCGCCGACCGCCAGGACCGCTATGTTCATGAGAATATCCGACGGCACATGACCCGCCCGTACGAAGGCGAAGATCAAGAAGAACAGCCCAACAAATATCGGCAGCGGCACTATGCCTATTTTGAAATCGATTATCTTCCACCACCAGGTTAGGAAGAACGGTACTTTGGACGGCACGTGCGACATATCTTCCTCAGACGCTGAAACAAGCTCCCCCAACGTATCCGCATGAAGAGTAAACCGACGGTATTGCCCGTGAACGTACAAACGGTACAGATGCCATTATCAGAATTTTGCCAATCCCTTTCATCTGAACCCGTTCATCCGAGAAAATTTTCCGGGATCGAAACAGGGGGAAATCCCGATCCCGGAGTTTTCACGACATGAGGTCTGCTACAAATTAAGAGACGCCGACACGTAAACGAAACGGCCGATCGGCGAATAGGTGCCGGTGTCGGCATTGTTGGTGTTGAACGCGTCGTACGACGCCGGCGGCTGGGCATCGGTGAAATCGTTCACGCCGACTGTGAAATCCCAACCTTTGGCGTATTCGCCGAAGATGGCGCCGCCGTCGGCGGCGAGCTGGAAATCCCACGCCATGTAGGAGGAAATCGGGGTTGCCGTCTTCCCCGCCTTCAAGAGGTTCGCGTAAACCGGTCCGCCCGCGCCTTCGTCCAGCACGGAGGAGATGTAGGTGTTGCCCAGAGTCACCGTCCAGTGCTGATAGTTCCAGGTCAGCGTGGTGTAGAAGTGATATCTCGGAATGGTGCCCTGCACGCCGGTGCCGCCATCCGTACCCGTGCCGACGTACTCATAGTACGGCGCACCCAGCGAAGCCGAATACTGATAAGAGTCGAACACCGTACCGCTGGTGGAGAGGGCGTAGCTGCCTTCCTTCTCGGTGGATAGGGTGTACGAACCGTTCAGCGTGAAGCTGCGGATCTTGACGCCGCCCTGGTTGATGAAGTGGTCGGAGGTGTAGATATTTAGTGAATTGGCCGGATTCGCCAGCAGATAGGCCTGAAGATCGCCCGGATTCGGGAACGCCGTGGAGGCGAGAATCGGCGTTACATTGGAGCCGCCGGCGTTGTCCCAGAAATTATTGACGCTGACCAGGCCCGCGAATGGCGATGCCTTGCCCAGCGTGTTCACGCTGTTCAGCTCGGTGACGATGCCGATGCCGGCCGGGGTGCCGCGTTGATCAATCGACGAGTACTGAGCGGACAAGACGAGGCCCGGCACCTGATGCGGCGCCCAGGTGAGGCTGATCGAGCGGGTCTGCGCCTTGCTCGGCTTCAGGTTGTGATTGACGCCATCCTCGGCCCAGTAGCCGTCATTGGGAATAGTCACCGAGAACGCTTTCTGAAGTACCGACGCGCCGACGAAGCGCGTATCCGTCGGCCCGGCCACAAAGAACATCTGCGGTGCGGTGAAGGATTTGGAATAGCTGCCGCGGATCGTCAGATCGCTACTGAATGGCAACCAACGAAAGGCGATTTTCGGCACGAAGGAACTGCCGGCATCGCTATAGTTTTCGTCGCGGATTGCGCCGATCAAGTCGAGGGCATAGAGGCCCTGCACATTCCATTTCTCGCTGGTGATCGGGATACGCACTTCCAGGAACCCCGCTTCGACGGTGCGGGTGTCGGTGAAGGGATCGTAGGCATAGCCGCCGTCCCAGCGATGCGATGTCGCCCCGGTGTTGAGGCCGTTCGGATCGATATGTTCCGAAACGCCTTCCTGGCGCCAGCTTCCACCGATGGCGAAGGCCGGCCGGCCGGCAGGAAGGTGGAATAGGTAGCCGTTGATCTTGCCGTCAATCGAGTCGAGGTAGCTGTTGGCGTTCAGGACTTCGGTGCCATAGAGATTGGCGAGCGAGGCCGCGTTGATTCCGCCGCGCGCGAAGGGATCGAGCGCCGGCTGGACGACCATGGAGGTTTCGGAGAAGTTCGACCAGACCTTGCTGTAGGCGCCGCCTGCCACTGGATTGCCGTTGGCGTCGTAACCGCCCGCGATCGCCAAGGCTTCGTTCGGAGCGTAGAGCAGGTTGCTGCCGCGCTCTACCAGGCTGTTCTCGCTATGCGTATAGGCGAGATCCCAGCCCCAATCCGTCATGAAGGTGCCGCGCAGGCCGATGGTGCCGCGATAGGACTGCTGAGAGTCATGATATTTGATCGGCCGCGACCAGTCGGCAAAATTGACGCCTGAGACAGCCGTGGTGAGCGGATTGTAGGGCGCACCAGCCGGCACCGTTACGGTGATCGCCTTGGGAAGGAACTGGCGGTTGCTGTTGTCGTCGGAATATTCAGCATCGCCGTAGACTTCAAGCTCGTCGCCGATCAGATTGCCGTCGAAGGTGGCATCCAACGCGGTCTGATCCTGGCCGATGACCAGGGTCTGGAATTTGGACTCGTCGTAGGTCGAGGAAATCCCGGCGGTGTTGTTCCCGAAATAGACGCCAGCCGCCTCGAGCTGCGCCATCGAGGTCGCCGTCGCGGCTGCACCCGTGGGAACTTTGTCACTCGGGGAATTGAGGCCGGTCGCCAGCATATAACTGCCAGCGACCGAACCGGGAACCTGAGAACTGCGGCCAGTCAGGTTGCTGCTGAAGGCCCTCTGGTCCTGAAGGAGCGGATCGTTGTGCGAGCGTGAGCCCATCAAGGTGAAGTTGAAGTTGCCCACATTGGTGCCGGCGACGAAGTAACCCGATTCTTCGCCGTAGCCGCCGGCGGCGCCGCCAACGCGGCCGCCGATCTGGAATCCGTCATAGTCCTTCTTTAGGATGATATTGACCACGCCGCCGATCGCGTCGGACCCGTAGATGGATGACGCGCCGTCGTTCAGTACTTCGACACGCTCGATCGCCGCCGCTGGGATCTCGTTGACGTCAACGAAGTTCTTGCCGCCGATTGCCGTAATCGCGCTGACCGCCACGCGACGCCCGTTGACCAGAACCAGCGTGTCGATGTTGTTGAGCAGTATTTGCGAGCCGGCTGCAGTTCTCTGCTTATCGTTGCTGGCGTTGGTGCTGCCGGTGTCGCCGCGACCGATGAAATTCGGAATCTGCTTTCGCATGATGTCCAATACGTTGGACTCCACACCCCCCGCTTTGATGGCAGAGGCGTCAATGGTGCTGACGTCGGCCGCCACGGCGTCGGGAGCGGTCGGGATCGCAGACCCTGTGACGATGACGGTCTCGATAGTCGAAGCGTCGGATTGCGTTTGAGCATTGCCTGGAAAAGTTACGAGGACGCCTGCGACCGCCGTGGACATCAACAGCCGTGACGCAATACGGTTGTAAAGCCTATCCATGATTTCCTCCCCTTTCGCCTACATCGGCGTATAGTTATTCGCTCAGTGTACCTCCCTTACCTGAACCCAAACTGACAGCTAGGTTATTAGCGTGTTCAGGTAGGGGAAAAGCAGGTGGAAGGCATCTCGGCACAAATTTCCTTATCTATTTCTTTGTTGTCGAACTATCGGCGTGCGTAGGTCAGGATCGTGTATGTGCCGCGGAAATAGCGGTTTGGATAGAATGGGGACACGGCCGTGTCGATTTTTCTTGCCGGGTCTACCGCCCCTTGCGCTGTAACCACGAAGATGCGTTTGGACTTGGG
>JAGWVX010000010.1 GCA_018970685.1 Alphaproteobacteria bacterium
CGAACCATTCGGAGATCGCCTTTATTCCAGCAGGCACGGCGGCAGCTTCGCTAGCGCCGAGGCCGCCGCGAAAAATCGCCAACGTCGGCCAACCGTTGGCAGAGGCGTGCAGGATGCTCGCGATCGACCAGACGACCGCAAAAAGTGCAAAACCGAGCCGCATGCCGAGAAAATCGAGGATCATGCCGCAAACCGGCTGCATCACCGTGTAGGCGAGCTGGAATGCCGCGACGATGTAGGAATATTCGCGGACGCCGAAATGTAGCACCGTCTCCAGTTGCGGGGCTAGCACGGCCAGCGTGTTGCGCGACAAGTAGTTTATAATCGTGCCGAGGCTGATGAGCGCAACCACGCTCCAGCGATAGAGTTTCTCGTTTCGGATCATGTTCCGCCGACCGAATAGCGAACGGCTTTGACGCTAGCGCTGCCAACCGCGTCGGACGTTCCTTGTGTCGTTATCGGCTTCATTGACCTATGATTAGCGGTCGCCGAAGGTCGGCGCAACTCGCAGGCAATTCGGGACGGCGAACGAAACAAGGCGATGCGGGGGAGCGGCTCGTGACAATTCTTCGTAGAACATTCCTGGCGGCAGGCGTTGCGAGTCTGGCGATGGTCGGCTCCGCGCGGCGCACCGGCGCCATCGACCGTTCGGCGGGTGCGCGCCCTCGCGACATGTCGAAGTGATTGCCGTCGGGCTGGGCCGATGTGCGCAAATTCGGTGCGATGGGAAACGGCAGTGTGATCGACAGTCCCTCGATCAACAAAGCCATCGATTACGTAGCGGAACGCGGTGGCGGAACGGTCTATTTTCCGCCCGGCATCTATGCAAGCTACAGCATCCGACTGAAGAGCCATGTGACCCTTCATCTCGAAGTCGGCGCGTCGATCCTCGCAGCTTCGACGCCACCTGAGGGCATGGCAAGCGGCGGATACGATGCCGCCGAGCCGCAAGGCCCATGGGAGCCCTATCAGGATTTCGGCCATAACCATTGGCATAACAGCTTGATTTGGGGAGAGAATCTCGAAGACATCGCCATCGCGGGCCTTGG
Source organism: Alphaproteobacteria bacterium (assembly GCA_018970685.1). GTDB lineage: Bacteria > Pseudomonadota > Alphaproteobacteria > Micropepsales > Micropepsaceae > Rhizomicrobium. Next base: position 1,050 of record JAGWVX010000010.1, read on the forward strand.
CATGATCCATGGCAAAGGGCTCAATCGCGGCATCGCCGGTAACGATTTCCCAAGCGCGACCGTGCCGGGCGCCGGCAATAAATCGATCGCGCTTAAAAATTGCCGCCATGTCTTGTTGCGGGACTTTAAGATACTGCAAGGCGGCTGGTTCGGGCTGCTCGCGACGGGCGTCGACAATCTGACCGTCGACAATTTGATCGTCGACACCAACCGCGACGGCTTCGATTTCGATTGCTGCCGCAATGTGCGCGTGACCAACTGCACGGTGAATTCGCCGTGGGATGACGGGATCTGCCTCAAGAGCAGCTACGCACTTGGTTATGCCCGCGCGACCGAGAACGTGACGATCGACAATTGCTTTGTAACCGGCGGTTACGAGTTGGGATCAGTGATCGACGGCACGTGGCGCAAGATGTCGGCGGGATTCAAACCCGCCACCGGGCGCATCAAGTGCGGCACGAAATCGAACGGCGGGTTTAAGAACATCGCCGTCACCAATTGCGTCTTCGAGGCGTGCAATGGTTTTGCGATCGAGTCCATGGACGGCGCGCTGTGCGAGGACATCACAATCAGCAATATCGCGATGCGCGACCTTGTGACCGGTCCGTTCTTCATCCGGCTGGGACGGCGTATGCGCGGCCCGGCGGGCGTCCCCATCGGTACGATAAAGCGCCTCATGATCGGCAACATCACGAGTTCGAATGCGGCTAAGCTTCCCTCGATCATCGCCGGCGTCACCGGCCACCCGGTCGAGGATGTGCAGATCCACGACGTCTATTTGCAGCAAGTGGGCGGGGGCAGCGCCGAACTCGCCAAGCGCTTGCCGCCGCTCAACGAAGACGGATATCCCGATCCGCCGATGTTCGGTGAATTGCCTGCGACCGGCTTCTTCATCCGGCAGGTACGCAATGTCGAAATGAGCAATGTGGAAGTTGCGGTCGAATCCGCGGACGCACGTCCGGCCTTTTGGATGCAGGACGTCAGCGGCGCCGATTTCTTCCGGGTGCGCCCACCCCCGGGCCCTTGCTTTGCTCTCGACCGTGTAACTCATTTCCGGACCTTCGGCAGCCGGGATGTTTCTGACAAGAAGATCGATGTCTCCGGAACTCAAACATTTTGACCCATCGCCACACCGGGTCGGCCCGTCTTCGCAATGGCAAGCGTGCGAGTCCGCGTTGGTCCGTGCCGGAACGGTCGCTGTTGCATCAAAGCGCGATTTTTTTTCGAATCGTTAGGGCCGTCTCGAGGCGCTCGCGCGCCTTACGAGCTTTACCGCGCTCGCAACACAGGGTGACGAGATTGCTTCTACAAGAGACGGTCGGGCGCCAGCGCGCCTTTTTGCTGCATTGCGCAATCTTGCTCGTCAAGTTGCGAGGAGAAATTCTCGTTCGAACCACACAAAGTACATGATAACAGCGCTTTCTCAGTGGTCGCGTCCCTTATGTAGTAGCACTGCCGCCACTATCGCAGTTCAAATCAGGCCCTTCGCTCCAACTTTCTTGACTTGTCGATGATGTACTGCGCAAATTGCCGGTATCGATATGGGTCTAGAGGGCTGACCAACCGTCAATTGCCCAAGGGGTTTTTTCGGTGCGCGTGGGAGCGGTTCCATGCCTAGAGGAAGCGGCAGATTAACAAAGGCGGGACAGCAAAGCGGGCCTGATAAATCGAGCAGTTCACAACTTACCTGGGGAGGTAATTCATGTATCCAACGCGCCGTCGGAACGCCATTAAGCCGATTTTACTGGGTTCGAGCTTGCTGACCGGATTGGCGATGATCGCCACATCGCCGGTCTTTGCCCAAGACGTGAACTCAAGCATACCCATAGAGACCGTGACCGTCACGGGCTACCGCGCCAGTCTTGAGGATGCGACGAATGCCAAACGCTCGGCGGTGAGCTTTTCCGATTCTGTATTCGCCGAAGACATCGGTAAGTTCCCCGATTCGAATATCGCGGAGTCGTTGAACCGTATTCCCGGCGTGACGATCACGCGCGACAGCGATGGCGAAGGCGTGAACGTCTCGATCCGTGGCCTCGGCACGAACTTCACGAAAATCCTGCTAAACAACGCTCAGATTTCGGTGGCCACGTCCGGCCCGATCGACCAGCAGAACAACAACCGCGAAGTCGACCTGAACATGTTCCCGACCGAATTGTTCACGCAGTTGACGGTCAGCAAGAGTCCGACAGCGGATCAGCTCGAAGGTGGCGCCGCCGGCACGCTAAACATGCGCAGCTTACGTCCCTTCGACAAAGAAGGTCCGCATCTCACATACACGATGCAGGGCTCAGACTATTCGCAAGCTAGCAGCATGGGCGAACACGGCACGTTGATCGCCAGCGACACCTGGGGTCCCTTCGGCGCCTTGGTCGGCGTCACCTATGTGAACAACGAGATATTCACCAAGGGTTGGGAGACCGGGAACGGCGGCTATGTCAGCTCCTCGGCGCTGACTGCCGCGCAATGCGGCCCGGCGACGAACACGATCACCCCAACCGGCTGCGACACGCTGGGCGGAAACAGCTATACGCTTCCGGCGACCGTGCCCGCCGGCATCAATTACACGGGTGGCCCTGCTGGACCGATCGTCGCCGGCCAGACGATAGACGCCGCATTCATTCTGAAAAACAACCCCGGGCTGACAACGCTTCAGTTCAGCAACGGGTTGCTTCCGAAACTCCCACGCCCGATGTTCGAATCAGGCAGCCGCGATCGTTACAACTCGGTCGTAAGCCTGGAATATCGGCCGTCCGACGACCTGCATTTTTATCTCGATCTGATCGGCGGTCACGTCGTCAACGTCGAAAATCGCACCGACATCTCGCTCGGCGTTCGTGCCGGTTCGGGGTCGGTTCCAATCGTCCCGATCAACATGCAGGTTGACGCCAACAGCTTGATCACGAGCGCGACGCTGCTGGGCGCCATCTATGGCGTGGAAGCGCGACCCTATGTCGAAAAGGGCAGCTTCATGAGCGCCAATCCGGGCATGTCGTGGCAACTGTCCGATATGCTCCATGTCGATTTCCAGCTCAACGCGAGCCGCAGCAGTTTCATCCGCGACGCTCCGACCTTCTTCGTGGTCACCGCGCCGCCGTCCCAGAATGCCGCGATACCGGGCGCGACACCTCCGGCCGGCGGTTCGGTCGTAACGTACCAAATGGCGTCGCCCTATCCGACGGCGATACCGCAGAACGTAAATCTCAACGATCCGGCGAGTTTCCAGTGGAACAACGGCCTCATCAGATTGCAGGATGAGCGGCGCATCACCAAGACACAGGGCGCTCATCTTGACGTCACGTATGGCGGAGACGAGATGAACGTGAAGGTCGGCTTCGCCTATGACGACGCCTTCCGACAGGTCATCGGCGTCAATCCGGACGCCCAATATCAAGCAGCGGTCTGCGGCGACAATCCGAGCGTCTTCCTGCCACCGCCGAATACGGCACCACCGTGTCAGGGTATCACCACGTCGACGCCGAATGGCGTTGGCGGCCCGGGCGGCTATCCGACTTATCCAGGCTACGGGACAGGATACACCGCCGGATTTGCGCCACTGGTCTGGCAAGGGTCGCTGGTTCCGGGCGGTTCGCTTCCGAACTATGTCGTGCCCGGACCGATCGGCTTCGCCACGGTGAACTTCAAAGCCATCGAAGCGGCCACGCATTATGCCGCGATGGACAAGGCGGCCTTGGCCGCCATCGGTACACCGAACGCGGGTTCGACGGTGACGTATCCGTATTCTCTTTCGGCGGGTGACACGGGCACTGCCTCCGGTTCGGAAGAAGAGCGCAATGTCGGCCTCTACGGGGAACTCAACGGCGTCCTGCACCTCGGTCGGGACCTGAAATACAACCTCGGCCTGCGTTGGGTTCAGACGCTGCAAAACATCACGTCGCCGGTTCCGCATGTCAATCCGCTCAACGCGACGTTGGCGGACGGCGGCAAGTATCCCAACACCTACACCTTCCTTAACGAATCGCACGATTACGCTGCGTTCCTGCCGTCGGTGAACCTCGTCTACGAGGTGGCGGACGACTTCCAGGTCAGGTTGGCTCTCTCGCGCACCATGTCGCGCCCGAACGTCAACAGTATGATCGACGTGGTGTCGTTCAACGACGTCGCGGTGACGAACGCCTCCAAAGGTAACCCGAACCTGAAGCCCTACTTCTCCAACAACATCGATTTGGGCGTAGAGTTCTACACCGGCGGCGAGGGTTACATTAGTGCCGACATCTTCCGCAAATCTATCAGCGGCTTCACGGTGACCCAGAGCTTCAACCAGACCTTCGCTTATCTTGCACCTTACGGCATCACCTACGGCAACCTCTCGCCGCAGCAACAATCCGCCGTCGATCTGAAAACGGGGGGAACGAACGGGAGCAACGCGAACGCGCTTCCCATCATCGTGAGCGAGCAGTTCAACGCGCGTGGCCTCTTGACCATCAACGGCATGGAGTTCGACTACGTTCAGCCGCTCGATTTTCTTCTCGAGCGCTACGGCCTTAAGGGCTTCGGCTTCACGGGCAACGTGACCATCGTCGATCAGAAGAGCAGCGGATCGGCCCCTGCCATCGCGGGAGGCGTCGCGCCGTTGACCTATAATATGACGGCCTATTACGAAAATAACGGCGCGATGGTCCGCTTCTCCTATGCCTGGAACGACAAGTCTTACGTGACGGGCGCCACGGGCGGCATTCTGGGTCTGTGTCTGCCCAATGTGGCCGCGGTGTCAAGCGGCTGTACGGCTGGTCCCTACTTCATCAACGCGCCGCACGGCCAGCTCGATATGTCGTCGAGCTTCGAACTCTCCAGATTGTTCGGTGATCTGCCGAGCGATCCGTACTTGACCTTCGACATTCAAAACCTGAACAAGGCGAAGCTGATCACCTACGAGCAGTACACCAACGCCATCAACACCTATTACAATCCCGGGACGGTGTTTCTCTTCGGCGTCCGCGGCTCCTTCTGATACGCAGTCTTGCGTCGGCCACCCCTCCTCATGGTGGGGTGGCTGATGCGGGACAGCGAGCTTCCGTTAGGGGCTCAAGTTATGAGCAGGGCTCTCAAGACTGCGGCGCGGCACCGTAATCTCTGGCTACCGTCTCGGTGCAGAACACAACACGTTATAACCTTGCGCTACCGCTGTGGCGACTGCCTCGGCGGGTCGCAGGCCGCGGCGCCAAGCCAATCCGAAGAGGCTCACTTGCACTGCGAACTGGGTATCAGCGTTCCCTACAGCGCTTGTACAAGACCGGACGAAACGTCGGTTGTTCAGCCATAAGATGGACATGATAACCGCGGGCCCAATATCCGAAATGCCCCGATCAGAAAATCTGAGGTCGAATTGTGAGTTCGGAAGAGGAATCTCCATCGCTTGACTTGATCATTGTCGGCGGCGGTGTGAACGGTGCGGGCATCGCGCGCGACGCCGCCGGACGGGGTCTGCAGGTGGCCTTGTTTGAGCAGCACGATCTCTCCGAACATACCTCATCGAAGAGCACGAAGCTGATTCACGGCGGCCTTCGCTATCTCGAATATTACGAATTTCGCTTGGTGAGGGAGGCGTTGCGGGAGCGCGAAGTCCTGTTGAACCTCGCCCCGCACATCATAAAGCCGTTGCGCTTCGTGCTGCCGCACACCAAGCAGACGCGCCCAGCTTGGATGATACGCATAGGATTGTTCCTATACGATCGACTCGGTGGACGTATTGGCTTGCCGCGCTCCCAGGCTATTCGGTTGTCCGGCACAGTTCTGGGCGCACCGCTGCGCAAAGACATCCGCCGCGGTTTCGCCTATTCCGACGCCTGGGTCGACGACACCCGCCTCGTGATACTGAATGCACTGGATGCTGCCGAACGCGGAGCGCAGATACATACGCGCACCAAGGTGCTTTCGGCGCGGCGTTTGGGATCGCTCTGGCAGGTGGAAGTCCTGCCCGCAAAGGGGCCGTCCCGCGTTGTGACGGCGAAGGCTCTGGTCAACGCGGCCGGTCCGTGGGTGGAAGGCATTCGCCGAATGGCATCGCCCGTCCCGTCCCCGATCAGTGTGCGTCTGGTCAAAGGCAGCCATATTATCGTTCCCAAACTATTCGACGGAGAACACGCCTATATCCTACAGAACACCGACGGGCGCGTGCTGTTCGCGATTCCCTATGAGCAGGATTTCACGCTGATCGGTACTACCGATATTCCGTTCGACGGCGATCGTTCGTCGGTCGACATCAGCGCGGAGGAGACGAGCTATCTTTGCGACGGCATTAACCGCTATTTCGAACGGCAAATCACGCCGCAGGACGTAGTCTGGTCCTATGCCGGTGTGCGCCCGCTCTATGACGACAAGGCAGACAATGTCTCGGCAGTGACCCGGGACTACATCCTGGAACTTGACACGGGAGAGGCTGGTCAAGCGCCCATGCTCTCGATCTATGGCGGAAAGATCACGACATATCGCCGCTTGGCGGAGCACGCATTGCAAAAGCTGCTACCGAATATTCCGGTACGCAATCCGGGCTGTTGGACTGCCCATGTCCCGTTGCCGGGCGGCGATATGAAGCGTGACGCTGTGGTACAGCGCCTCCTCAAACAGTGCCCTGATCTCATGTCGGAGACGGCCGAACGGTTGGCTGCGGCTTATGGCACGCGTGCCTTTGGAATTCTTGGCGATGCCCGCAGCTATGACGATCTTGGCAGGATGTTCGGTGCCGACCTCTCCGAAATGGAGGTTCGCTATCTCGTCGACAAGGAATGGGCGCGGGGCGTCGAGGACGTATTATGGCGGCGCAGCAAGTTGGGCCTGCACATGACGTCGGTTGAACTGGAGACATTCGGCAACTGGTTTAGCGAGCGTACAAAGAGTCACGCCGCTTAAACAACGGACGCGATGAACGAACTTCAGTGACGCTGGCGGGACAACACAATTGTGCAGAGGAAAATTTCATTCATGAGTGCTGTCAAGCGTTTTGCTGGGGAGATGATCGCCGAGCTCATCGCCATGTTTATCATTATCGCATTCGGCGACAGTGCCGCATGCATGTACACACTGTACAGTCCGAGCCCCCATCAGCAGGCTTATTGGGGCGTTTGTATCGCCTGGGGGCTTGCGGTGACGATCGCGATCTATGTGACGGCTGGGGTTTCGGGAGCCCACGCCAATCCCGCGGTAAGTTTATCATTCGCGATGTATCGCGGTTTTTCCTGGAAGAAGGTCATTCCATATTCCGCCGCACAGGTCGCTGGCGCATTTTTGGGGGCAGCGGCGGTCTACACCATGTTCCAGCCGGTAATCGATCATTATAATCTGATCCATCACCTGACCCGCGCGGGCGACGGCGGCGCAGCAGGGGTCTTCTTTACCCATCCTGGCGAAGAGATCACCCCCATCCATGCTTTTTGGGACCAGGTGATCCTGACCGGTTTGCTGATGCTCGGAATCTTCTCGGTCACCGAAGAACGGAACGTCCTTGCGCCGATGGGCAATGCCGGGGCTCTGATTATCGGGTTGTTGGTTGCGACGATCGGCGCTTCCGACGGTTATCTTGAAGCATGGGCCCTCAATCCTGCCCGCGATTTCGGCCCCCGTCTTTTCGCCTATGTAATGGGTTGGGGACAACAGGCGATTCCCGGTCCCAATAATTACTGGTGGGTGCCGATCTCCGGTCCTTTGGTCGGCGGGGTGATCGGTGCCGGCGTTCATCATTACCTGATCCGACCTTTTCTGCCGCTCAGATCCGCTCCCAAGATGCTGGCCGAACCCGCCACAGTTCCCAACCCGTAAGGTATCGCCATGAAGAAACCCCTTATCGGCGCCATCGACCAGGGCACCACCTCCACACGTTTCATCGTGTTCGACAAGGCCGGAAACATCGTCTCCCTGGCGCAGAAAGAGCACAAACAGATCTATCCGAGGCCGGGCTGGGTCGAGCACGATCCCATGGAGATCTGGCGCAACACCGAGGAAGTGATCGCCAAGGCACTTAGGGCACAACGGTTGAAGCCAGGCGATTTGGCGGCGGTCGGCATCACCAACCAGCGCGAGACCACGGTCGTATGGGATCGCAAGACCGGCGAGCCGGTTTACAACGCGTTGGTTTGGCAGGATACGCGCGTTGACGAGCTCGCGCGTCGCTATGCCGCCGACGGCGGCGCCGACCGATTCCGCGACAAGACGGGCTTGCCGCTCGCCAGCTATTTTTCCGGCCTGAAGCTGAAATGGCTGCTGGACCATGTCGATGGTCTTCGCGCGCGCGCGCGGCGCGGCGAGGTTTGCTTCGGAAATATCGACACCTGGCTGATATGGAAATTGTCGGAAGGTATGGCCCATATCACCGATGCGACCAACGCAAGCCGTACCCAGTTGATGAATTTGAGAACACTCGACTGGGACGAGGGGATGCTGGATGCCTTCGACATCCCGACCGAGATTTTGCCTAAGATATGCTCTTCTTCCGAGGTTTATTGCGAGGCTCAGGGCAAGCTCAAGGGCGCCAAGATCACGGGTATATTAGGAGACCAGCAGGCCGCCCTTGTCGGCCAGGCGTGTTTCGAGCCGGGCGAGGTCAAGAACACGTATGGTACCGGCTGTTTCATGCTGATGCACACCGGCGAGCAGATATGTTTCTCCAAAGCAGGGCTCGTTACGACGGTTGCCTATCGCTTCGGCCAGAGCAAGCCTTGCTACGCACTGGAAGGTTCGATTGCCATCGCGGGTGCGCTGATCCAATGGCTACGCGATAATCTGGGGCTCATAAAATCTGCGCCCGACGTCGAGACCTTGGCCAAGACTGTCGAAGACAATGGCGATGTCTATATTGTGCCTGCTTTCTCGGGGCTTTACGCGCCCTATTGGCGCGCCGATGCCCGCGGCGTCATTGCCGGTCTTACCCGTTATGCGCGGGCGGGCCATATCGCGCGTGCAGCTCTGGAAGCGGTAGCCTACCAAACTTGCGACGTTGCGGGCGCCATGATCGCCGACAGCGGTATCGCTATCCGCGAGCTGCGCGGCGACGGCGGCATGGTCGCCAACCAGTTGCTCATGCAGTTCCAGGCCGACATGCTGGGCGTGCCGGTGGTGTTGCCCCAAGTTACGGAGACCACGGCCTTAGGCGCGGCTTGCGCGGCGGGCTTAGCGGTGGGCATGTGGAAGGGAACGGACGAACTCAAGGCGAACTGGTCTGCTTCCACCCGCTGGCGGCCGATGGCAAGCGAGGATCACCGCGCCGCGCTCTACGCCACCTGGAAAAAAGCCGTCGGCAAATCTTTCGATTGGGTGGTCTGACGGTGGGGAGCGTTTCGGCCGATACCGCTGCAGAAAGCCGGATAAGCGCAGCGCCTCGGCAGAGGGGAACGTCATGAAGTTGTGACACTGTCATTTGGGAGCGAAAGTGTGATGAGGCAGTTCGATAAGGTTGGGCTCGCGGCCTTATTTCTCGGTCTGGCTTTCCTGTGTACGGCACCGAGCGGTGCCGGGCGCCTGCGCGTCGTTCTCGATACGGGCTGGCATTTCAAGCAAGCGTCCGACATCACCGGCGCCGAGCAACCCGAATTCGACGATTCGAATTGGACCAAAGTCGATGTGCCCTACACCTGGAATCGTGTCGGGAATTCTGGAATCGAACGTGCGCCCGAGACGAATACGATTCAGGGTGCGGGCTGGTATCGGCGGACGTTTCACGCACCGCCAGCGCCGCCGGACAGCAGGTTTTTTCTCCAATTCGACGGTGTCGGCACGATCGCCGATGTGTGGCTGAACGGCCATTATCTTGGAAAGCATGAAGGCGCCTTCGCGCGCTTTCGCTTCGACGCGACGGCGGCGATCCATCCCGCGGGCGCCAATGTCCTGGTGGTGAAGGCCGACAACAGCCATCCTCAACCAGGGGCGACGACGCAGGACGTCATTCCGCTTGCCGGCGATTTTTTCATGTTCGGCGGGATTTATCGCGACGTGTCACTGATCGTGACCAGTCCCGTGCATATCGACATGATGGACTTCGGCGGTCCGGGGCTTTACGCGCACGCCGCGAAGATAAGTCGCGATCGGGCGGTGGTCGATGTGCGCGGAAAGCTCGTCAATGATCGAGAAGTCCCCGAAACGTTGCATGTCGCGACCGAAATCCTCGATGGCGCCGACAAACCCGTCGCCACGGCGCCCGAACGCGTCATCGATCTTGCCGGCGCCGCACACATAAGCGTCGAAACGACGGTCAACATTCCGCATCCGAGACTTTGGCAAGGCGAAAGGGATCCCTATCTCTATCGTATCGCAATGACGCTTCGCGCGCAGGACGGCGCTGTGCTCGATCGCGTGGTCCAGCCGCTCGGTCTCAGGACCATTGCCTTCGATCCGGACAAGGGTTTCTTCCTCAACGGCAGACATCTGTTGCTGAAGGGTGTGGCCCTTCATCAGGACCGCCCCATTAAAGGTTGGGCGATTTCGCGCGCGGATCAGGAGCAGGACTTCGACATATTGATGGATATGGGCGCCAATGCGGTTCGCCTCGCCCATTACCAGCACGACCAATTCTCTTATCAACTCGCTGACGAACGTGGGATCGCGGTATGGGCGGAAATTCCCGTCGTCAGCGAAGTCTCGTTCGACGGTTCGCCTGCATCGCCGGCGCTGACGGCCAATGCGAAACAGCAACTGACCGAGCTCATCCGCCAGAACTACAACCATCCTTCGATTGTGGTGTGGTCGGTCGGCAATGAAGTGGATTTGATCCCGACGCAAAAGCGCGGGCCGAGCAAAGCGGCGGCGCTGATTTCAGCGCTCAACGATCTCGCCAATCGCGAAGATCCGAGCCGGCCGACAACGCTTGCTGATTGTTGCGAGGTCGAAAACGTTCCGTCCGGCAACAACAATGGCACTCCCGCCGTACCGCGCGACGTGGTCGTCGGATTGACGGACGTCGTCGGTTACAACCGATATTTCGGTTGGTACTATGGCAACGCACAGGATTTCGGGCCGTTTCTCGACCGCGCCCACCGCCGCCATCCGAACCTGCCGATGGCGGTTTCGGAATATGGCGCGGGCGCGGGACTGACCCAGCATACCGACGATCCGTTGGGCGGCCCGATCAATCCGCACGGCCGGCCGCATCCGGAAGAATTGCAGAGCTACTACCACGAGCAGAATTGGAGCGAACTCAAGCGCCGTCCATACATCTGGGGCGATTTCATCTGGAACATGTTCGATTTCGCCAGCAACACGCGCCAGGAAGGCGATCTCACCGACATCAACGAGAAAGGTCTCGTCAGTTACGACCGTTCCGTGCGCAAAGATGCCTTCTATTTTTACCGCGCCAATTGGAGCGACCGACCGACCCTACACCTGACTGGCCGTCGTTATATCGACCGCGCCTACAGCGTTATTGACGTCAAGGCTTACAGCAACGCTAAAGAGGCGCGCCTCCAGGTTAACGGCAAGGATATCGGTGTCGCGCGTTGCATCGAGGGCATATGCCTATGGCATTCGGTGCGTCTCGCGCATGGCCCGAATTTCGTTCGTGCGACCGCGACGATTGGCCGCCGTGAAGTCAGCGACGCGGTCTCGTGGAACTTCAACGGCTCGCCGGGGATCGTTCGGATCAAAGCCGGCGATATTTCCGGTTACGAGTCGCGAGATGGCCTGCGTTATGGATCGGACCTGTACTATCTTGGCGGCGATGCCAGAGGCACCAATCCCCCGGACACCAAGCCAAGCGATTTGCGCGTCGTGGACGCTTCCGATCCAGATCTCTACAGCAGCTATAGGGAAGGACGCTTCTCCTATCGCATTCCGTTGCCGAACGGTCCCTACAAGGTTGTCGCCCATTTTGTCGAACCTACGGAAACGCAACCGGGCGCGCGACTCTTCGATGTACGCGCCAACGGCCTCACGGTGCTCAAGAACTTCGATGTCTTCGCGGCGGCCGGCGGTAAAATGAAGGGCACCAAAGATGCGTTCGAAATGACCGTTTCGAATGGTCGCGCCATCCTCGAGTTTCTGCCGGTGAAGGGCGAGGCGCTCGTTTGTGCTCTCTCAATCGAGCAAGAGAACGTGGTGAAAGATCATTGACACTGCACGGAACGGGAGCGGCATGTGTTTGCAACTCTGTTCGCAAGAATTGGGCCTCGCAGCGCTACTTTTGGCTTGTTTTTTATGCCACAAAAACTCAATAATTTCATATACTTAGAGATATAGTAGAGGACTGGGGGCTTGAGGGGCCATCCGGTCAATTGGAGCCGGTTCCATATCTTCGCCGGTAACAGCATTTACGTTCTGGGGAGGCCATTCGCGAATAGGAAATTTCCGGGAGGACTTCCAAAAGCGTAATTTCAGCGAATGGCTCTCTGCGTTCGCGCGTTTAGACACTCCACGCATCAGATTGTCCGTGGGCCAATTCGCAGGAATTGACAGTTATCCACAGGTGATCAGTTAAGCGATTTCAAACACTTGTATCCTGCTCAGCCCTCTGGATTGCAGGAATTTCCGGTTCGAGACCCTTCGCTTCCGCCAGTCCACGCCGCGTGGCGGTGGAGACTGGCGCATTGAGACGCGCCGACACGAAGGCGGTGGCAACTTCGGTTTGATAGGGCAGCGACATGACAAGTCCGCCTTCGCTGAGAACCGAATGCCGTCATCTTTGCCGATTGCCGCGCACTTCGTCGCAATGCAGCGTCGAGTGCCCAAAGGAGCGGCAACTTGTCCTGCGGAAATTCCCCCAAATTTTCTGTTTTCCTGCTGCGATTCCTGTTCTAAACCGCGACTAATAGGCGTTGTATCGAGTGGCCCCCTGTTTATAGTGCGCGCGCGAAATAGTGTGTCGCGCAGTGTTGACGAAACGCAGGCGGCGCGCTTTACCGGATTGCGTACCGCCTCTCCGGCGGGTGTAAGGGAAAAAGATGGAACGGCTACTTCTGGAATACCTGCCGATTCTCATTTTCATCGGGATCGCGGGCGTCATCGGCCTCGCATTGCTTGTGCTGCCACTTCTGGTGGCGCCGGCCAAGCCGGACCCCGAGAAGCTCTCGGCCTACGAATGCGGGTTCAACGCCTTCGGCGACGCCCGCATGAAATTCGACGTACGCTTCTATTTGGTCTCCATTCTTTTTATCGTTTTCGATCTCGAAGTTGCCTTCCTGTTTCCTTGGGCGATCACCTTGGGTGACACCGGCGTCTTCGCCTTCTGGTCGATGATCGTCTTCCTCGGGGTGCTGACCGTCGGCTTTATTTACGAATGGAACAAGGGAGCGCTCGAATGGGAGTGATCCCGGCCGGAACCGGCGCCCGCGCCGGCGTTGAAGGCGCCGCCGCGCTGCCGGATAACGACCCCTATTTCAAGGCGATGCAGGCCGAAATGGCCGACAAGGGTTTCCTGGTTGCCAGCGCTGATGCGCTCATCACCTGGGCCCGCACCGGCTCGCTGATGTGGATGACCTTCGGGCTCGCCTGTTGCGCCGTCGAGATGATGCATGCGGCGATGCCGCGTTATGACGTCGAACGATTTGGCTTTGCGCCGCGGGCGTCCCCACGCCAGTCCGACGTGATGATCGTCGCCGGTACGCTAACCAACAAGATGGCGCCGGCGCTGCGCAAAGTTTACGACCAGATGCCGGAGCCGCGCTACGTGATCTCGATGGGCTCCTGCGCCAACGCCGGCGGCTATTACCACTATTCTTATTCGGTGGTCCGCGGCTGTGACCGCATCGTGCCGGTCGACGTGTACGTGCCGGGCTGTCCGCCCACAGCCGAGGCGTTGGTCTATGGCATTATGCTGTTGCAGCGAAAAATCCGCCGCACCGGAACGATCGAGCGGTGATAGGCATGGACTTGACCGAACTGGCATCGACTGTCGCTGCCGCGCTGCCCGGCGCGGTGAAGGGCAGTAAGGTTGCGATTGGCGAGCTGACACTGGATGTCGAAGCCTCCGAGATCGTCCGCGTGCTGACATTCCTGCGCGATGATCCTGCCTGCGAGTTCAAGGTGCTGATCGACGTCTGCGGCGTGGATTGGCCTGCCCGCGCCAAGCGCTTCGATGTCGTCTATCACCTGCTGTCGCTGACCAAGAACCGGCGCATCCGCGTGAAGACTGAGACGGATGAGGCAACGCCGGTGCACACGGTGGTCCCCGTGTTCCCCGCTGCCGGTTGGTTCGAGCGTGAAGCCTACGATCTCTACGGCATCTTGTTCGCCGATCATCCGGATCTGCGGCGCATCCTTACCGACTACGGTTTCTCCGGTCATCCGCTGCGCAAGGACTTCCCGCTGACAGGCTTCGTCGAGTTGCGCTATGACGACGACCTCAAGCGCGTGGTCTATCAGCCGGTGCAACTCGTCCAGGAATTCCGCGATTTCGACTTCATGAGCCCATGGGAAGGTGCGCCCTACATCCTTCCGCGCGAAGAGAAGGCCGACGAGGCAGGGAAGAAGGCGTGATGGACAAGCCCGAAGCCCAATCCGACGAAGGCAAGATCACTATCAATTTCGGCCCGCAGCATCCGGCCGCGCACGGCGTGCTGCGCCTGGTGCTGGAACTGGACGGCGAAATCGTCACCCGCGTCGATCCGCATGTCGGTCTCCTGCACCGCGGCACCGAAAAGCTGATCGAGTACAAGACTTATCTGCAGGCGATGCCGTATTTCGACCGGCTCGACTATGTCGCGCCGATGAATCAGGAACACGCCTTTTGCTTGGCGGCGGAAAAGCTGCTCGGCCTGGAGGTGCCCAAGCGCGGGCAATACGTCCGCGTGCTCTATAGCGAGATCGGACGGCTGCTGTCGCATCTTCTGAACATCACCACGCAGGCAAACGACGTCGGCGCGCTGACGCCAATCTTGTGGGGCTTCGAGGAACGCGAGAAGCTGATGGGGTTCTATGAGCGCGCTTGCGGCAGCCGCCTGCATGCGGCCTATTTTCGCGTCGGCGGCGTCCACCAGGATCTGCCTCCGGAACTGTTCGATGACATCGGCGCCTTCTGCGAAACCTTCCCGAAGGTGCTCGACGACATCGAAGTCCTGTTGACCGACAACCGCATCTTCAAGCAGCGCAATGCCGAGATCGGCATTGTCACCCGGGCCGAAGCCGAAGCGTGGGGCATGTCCGGCGTCATGCTGCGTTCTGCAGGCGTCCCCTGGGACCTGCGCCGCGCTCAACCCTACGAGTGCTACAGCGAACTCGATTTCAAGATTCCCGTCGGCAAGAACGGCGACTGCTATGACCGCTACGTCATGCGCATCGAAGAGATGCGGCAGTCGGTCAAAATCATCCAGCAGTGTATCGCTAAGATGCCGCCCGGGCCGGTGATAGCCACCGATCACAAGATCACGCCGCCGCGTCGCGGTGAGATGAAGACGTCGATGGAAGCCCTGATCCATCACTTCAAGCTCTACACCGAAGGCTTCCATGTCCCGCCGGGCGAAGCCTATGCGGCGGTGGAAGCGCCCAAGGGTGAGTTCGGCGTCTATCTGGTGGCCGACGGCAGCAACAAGCCGTACCGCTGCAAGATCCGCGCGCCGGGCTATCCGCATCTGCAGGCGCTTGATCATATGTGCAAGGGCCACATGCTGGCGGATATCTCGGCCGTCATCGGCTCGATCGACATCGTCTTTGGGGAGATCGACCGGTGAGTCTACGCCGTCTGTCCGAACGTCAGCCCGTCTCTTTCGCCTTCAGCGCGGAGAACATGGCGCGTGTCGAAAAGGAGATCGCGAAATATCCCATGGGCCGCCAGGCTTCGGCGGTGATCGCGGCATTATGGATCGGCCAGGAGCAGGAAGGCTGGGTCACCAAGCCGATGATCGAATCCGTCGCGCAAATTCTCAGCATGCCTTACATTCGCGTGCTCGAGGTAGCGACCTTCTACACCATGTTCAATCTCGAGCCGGTGGGTACGCATCTGGTGCAGGTCTGCACGACGACGCCCTGCTGGCTGCGCGGTTCCGATGATGTGGTCAAAGCCTGCAAGAAGCACATCCACGAGAAGCCGCACACGATCTCTGCCGACGGCAAGTTCTCCTGGATGGAGGTCGAATGTCTCGGCGCCTGCGTCAACGCGCCGATGATCCAGATCGGCAAGGATTTCTACGAGGACCTCGATGGCCCGGCGACCGAAGAAATTCTCCGGGAATTGCGCGAGGGCAGGCAGCCCAAGACCGGCCCCCAGACCGGCCGTCATTCCTCCGAGCCCGAAGGCGGCCCGACGACATTGAAGGAAGAGGTCTGATGCTCGCCGATAAGGACCGCATCTTCACCAATCTCTACGGCTTCCAGTCGCCCGGACTCGAGGCGGCCAAGAAGCGCGGCAATTGGAATGGCACCAAGAAAATCCTAGAACTCGGGCCTGAAGCGATTGTCGACACGATCAAGAAGTCCGGCCTGCGCGGTCGCGGCGGTGCGGGATTCCCGACCGGCTTGAAGTGGTCCTTCATGCCGAAGCAGATCAAGGAGCGACCGCATTATCTCGTCGTCAATGCCGACGAATCCGAGCCGGGCACCTGCAAAGACCGCGATATCCTGCGCCACGATCCCCATACGCTGGTGGAAGGCTGTCTGATCGCCAGTTTCGCCATGCGGGCGCATGCTGCCTATGTCTATGTGCGCGGCGAGTTCATCCGCGAGCGCGAGGCGCTGCAGCGCGCCGTCGATGAGGCCTATGAAGCCAAACTGATCGGCAAGAACAACATCCACGGCTGGGACTTCGATCTCTACGTCCATCATGGCGCCGGCGCCTATATCTGCGGCGAAGAAACGGCGCTGCTGGAAAGCCTGGAAGGAAAAAAAGGACAGCCGCGCCTCAAGCCGCCGTTCCCCGCCAATGTCGGGCTCTATGGCTGTCCGTCCACGGTCAACAACGTGGAAAGCATAGCGGTGGCGCCGGAGATCATGCGCCGCGGCGCCGAATGGTTCGCCGGCATTGGGCGCCCCAACAACACCGGCACCAAGGTGTTCTGCATCTCGGGCCATGTGAACAAGTCCTGCAACGTCGAAGAGGCGATGGGCATTCCGCTGCGCGAATTGATCGACAAGCATGCCGGCGGCGTGCGCGGCGGATGGGATAATCTGCTGGCTGTGATCCCCGGCGGTGCTTCCGTGCCGCTGATTCCGAAGTCGATCTGCGACGACGTGTTGATGGATTTCGACTCGCTGAAGAACGTGCAGTCGGGGCTCGGCACCGCCGCCGTCATCGTCATGGACAAGTCCACCGATGTGGTGAAGGCGATCCAGCGTCTTGCTTATTTCTACAAGCACGAAAGCTGCGGCCAGTGCACGCCGTGCCGCGAAGGTACCGGTTGGATGTGGCGGGTAATGACGCGCATGGTGAAGGGCGATGCGCGGGCCGAAGAGATCGACCTGCTGCAGGAGGTTACGAAAGAAGTGGAGGGCCACACCATCTGTGCGCTCGGCGATGCCGCGGCATGGCCGATCCAGGGCCTGATCCGGCACTTCCGCCCCGAACTTGAGCGGCGTATTGCGGAGTTCGGCAGCGTAGCGAATCGCAGCATGGCCAAGGCGGCGGAGTAAAGGATGGCGGGGCGCCACGGCATGTTCGTGAGAATAACGGCGGCGGCCAGCCTGCTGCTGCTCACGGCGGGCTGTTCGATCCTGAACCCGGCGCCCGTAGCGGCGCCTGCCGATCCATATGCGAACCTGCGTCCGACGACAGCCGCCGTGGGCGTCACCATGCCGGCCCTGTCTGATTTCCAACACCCCTGGGACGTTCCGACCTACATCATGCGCGTCACGCTGTTTGCCGGTTTGCCGCCGATGAACGGCGGTGTTGCTTTCGTCGGTGACAGCATCACGGATTACGGCCGCTGGTCCGAGGCCTATCCCAACCTGCGCGTCCGCAATTTCGGCATCGCCGGGGACACGACTGTCGGCCTGGAGCATCGTCTCATCCAGGTGATCGACGCCAAGCCGGCGACCATCTTCCTGATGATCGGCACCAACGACGTCGAGTTCGGCCGTTCGCCGGAACAGATCGCCGCTAATATCGGTGACATTCTGGATCGGCTGGTCGCCGGCCTGCCAAACGCAAAAGTGTATTTGGAAAGCCTCATGCCGCGTCAGCCGGAATTCGACGCAAAGGTCAGAGCGGTGAATGCCTTGCTGCAGAAAGTGGCGGCGAAGCGCGGCCTGACCTATATCGATCTCTACACGCCCTTCTTGGCCGGCGGAAACCGCCTCGATCCGAGAGTAACGGTGGATGACCTGCATCCTGCCGGCGAAGGTTATGCGCGTTGGCGCGCTTTGATCAAAGACGACGTTTATCCTCGCGCGCTGGCGAGCGGCGGTTAGGAAGAGAAATGGCCCGCAAGATCATCATCGACGGCAAGGAAATCGAGGCGGACGACAACATCACGCTGCTGCAAGCCTGCGAGCAGGCCGGCGCCGAGGTGCCGCGTTTCTGCTATCACGAGCGCCTGTCGGTCGCGGGCAATTGCCGCATGTGCCTGGTCGAATGGGTCGGCGCGCCGAAACCGCAGGCGTCGTGCTCGCTGCAGGTGAAGGACATCTTCCCCAACAAGGACGGCACGCCCGCGAAGATCAACACCAACTCGCCCTATGTGAAGAA
>JAGWVX010000320.1 GCA_018970685.1 Alphaproteobacteria bacterium
TGACTTTGCAGATAAGCCCGAACGTCGGTGTCGGGCGGCGACAGCGCACCTTTGCCCGGGCCGGGCGCCCTCAATTCGTCGAGCGTGAAGTCCATTCGCGCGTCATAGGTGCGTTCCAACTGGTTGCGCAGGTCTTGCTCGGCGGCATACCAAGCGCGCTTGACGGGACCATCGGGGCAGGTCGAGAGCTCGACCGGATCGGTCGCCCCCCACCGGAGTTCGGGACATTGATAGGGGTCGAAAGACATTGCGAACAGCCGCTCACGGGCCTGCTCGTATGACATTGTAATCTTGCTGCCGTCGCTGCGCGTGTAAGCGATGCGGCATTGCGACGTTGCCTGGTCGTAAGCCGCCAGCATGTCGCCTACCAAGTCCGTCCCGAAGTAGAAGAGGTGACGCGTTGCATCCTCATGCTTGCGCATCGTCACGAAACGCTGTGCCTCATCGCGCAAAGCCTTGAACGCCGTCTTAAGGCGCGCATCGCGGGACGGCGTCGAGTAGGTCTCCCAGTCGCCTTCTGTTCCGTAAATGTTGGGCGGCAAACGGTCTGGCTCGGGTTTTCGGGCCATCCCAGCGGCAAGAGCGCGATCCACGGCTTGCACGCGGTATTGTAGATTCGAACAGATGGACGCCGCCATATCGCCGACCTCCGCGACGGGATCGAACATCAGCTGACCGCCGGCCAATTGGGCGCGGACATAATCATAATAATCGAGGCGTTCGCCATTCAACGTAAAGGCGCCTTGAGCCCAATTCTCGTCGGCGGGCCGCTTGCCGTTGCCGAAATACTGTTCGTCGGAAAAGTCGGCGATGTCTTTGTTGGTGGCCACGACGATATGGCCGCCGGTCAGCGTACCGTCCGCCTGCCGTGTTGCGCCGACAAGCCGGATGGGCCGCCAGTTCTTGAATCCGGCGCCATCGGCAGGGCGCGCGCGGGCGAAACGCAAATCGTAGGTCATCTGTGTCAACGAATAGTCTGTGTGGGCATCGAAGAAATAAATCCGCCCATCTGGGCCGACGCGAAAGACGATCGCCAAATGGCCTGCGGGATCGTAGATCACCGTTCCGGCTCTAATCGATGCGGGATTTATCATAGGCGAATAGAAGTCCTGTTCGAACGGTTCTTCCGCATCGGGGTGAATGCGGTAGGTCGCCGACGAGACCGCCGCACGAATTTGGTCGATGATCGTATAGCCACTCATGACGCCACCGGGCACGTCGATGCGGGAGACGACATGGTTTCCGTGGCGTGAATAGCGGATATCGCCATCTCCGCCGACTGCACCTACCGGCGCCACGGCGGCGGCGTAAGAAAACGGCAGCCCTCGCTTCCACGCATAATAAAAGCGGAGGACATACGGCAGGTCGGCGCAATCGGCCGCGAATACATGGTCGGGTGGATCGCTTGCGCGAAACGGATTGGCTTCGCTGTGTAGGCAGGCATTCACCGTGTCGCATGACGATTCGCCGAGCGCTTGAATGAAGCGGCGGTAATCGCGCTCATCGTCGTTCGACCAATGGTCGTAGCGGACAACGTAGAGTGATGAAGAAATGGCCGTGCCGCTTTCCTTGGCATGTGCGACCGTCAGCGCGAAAAGGAGCGCAAAAACGATCCTTAACCCTTGCACCAAAGTATGTTTCGGCATCGGAAGACCGTAGCGTTGGCCGTTACGCGGTCAAGTGCTCCGACGCCGTCGTCATCATCGAGGTGTACCTGATAAGCAACGCTCTATCGCCTTCGGCCGTTGTCATATTTACTTCATATAACCGTCACCGACATGTAGTGCCCCGCTGCGAAGCATCCCCCGGGCAAAAAAGACCGCTAGGCGGAGGGGCGCCGTTACGGGCGATACATCTCGCGGCTTCGATCTCGGGTCTTTTCCCTGAACGAATTGAAAGAGGGTTCTAATGAAGGGGAAGTCAGCATTGATGGCCGGCGTCGCTGCTGTGGCGCTTATCGCGACCGCGCAGGCAGGTTTCGCCGGTAAAGCCAGGTCCGACGAGATGTCGAACTCCAGCGCAATGCCCGCTGGCGTTTCACAAGAGCAGTACGACCAGCTCTCGCAGCGGGTGGACGCGCTTGAAGCCGAGCTTCAACAGTCGGAAATCCGCGAAGCCGCGGACCATGACAAGGTCGAATCTTGGAAGTCCGTCAGCGGCTGGTGGGACAACACGTCCATCAGCGGCCGCATGTATTGGGATATCACCAATCTCGATCTCAAGAACAACGGAACGGCCAGCAAGAACAACGGCACCAGCTTCGATATCAAGCGCTTCTATGTCGGCATCGATCACAAGTTCAACGACACGTTCTCGGCGAACGTGACCACGGACGTGACCTATGACTCGAACATCAGCGTCAGCCAAGTTTACATCAAGAAGGCCTATCTGCAGGCGAAACTCGATCCCGCGTTCACTGTGCGCGTCGGTTCGGCAGACATGCCGTGGATTCCGTATGCGGAAGGCGTCTACGGCTACCGCTTCGTCGAAAATACACTGATCGACCGCACCAAGTTCGGCGCGTCGGCCGATTGGGGCGTCTATCTGCTGGGTGATCTCGCCGACGGGCTCGTAAGCTATGAGTTCAGCGCGACGACCGGCGCGGGCTACAAGAAAATCGTCCGTTCCAACAGCCCGGACTTCGAAGGCCGCGTCAGCTTCAAATATGAAGGTCTGCAGCTCGCCGTCGGCGGTTACGCCGGCAAGCTCGGCACGACACACGGCACGAGCCGGAAGACGGCTACGCGCTTCGATGCAATCGGCGCCTACACGTTCGAGGGCCTGAAAGTCGGCGTTGAGTACTTTACGGCGAGCGACTGGGCATATGCACCCGGTATGTCTTCCGTGACGGACACAACTCACGGCGACGGCTATTCGCCCTTCGCTTCGTATCAGTTCGATCCGGAATGGTCGGTGTTCGGCCGCTACGACTATGTAAAGCCGTATTCGGACACGATGCATAAGATGTACCACAACACCTACTACAACATCGGCATCGACTATCGCCCGACGAAGATCGTCGACATCGCGTTGGTCTATAAGCATGACGCCGGCAGCAACGGCTACTTCGGCGACTCGAACGGCACCATCGGCGGCACGGCGTTCGCCATGGGCAACAACGGCACTGACAACGAAATCGGCCTCTGGGGCGATTTCCAGTGGTAATTGGTTAGCTGCGAAGGACCCGCGCGCTTTGGGGCAGCGCGGGTCCTTCAAGGCACAGTTGTCATCATCAATCTCTATTCTCTGAACAGACTCAGCCAAGAGAGGAAGTAAGATGAACAAGGCTTTGAAAGTGGGATTGGGCGCTTTTGCCGGTCTCGTGTCAGCCGCCGTCGTCGCGACGGGCGCGCTGGCCGCCAATCTGAACGGCGCCGGTGGCACCGCGATCTACCCGGTGCTCTCCGTTTGGGCGCAGGACTATCAGAAGAAAACCGGCGATCAGGTCAACTATCAGGCAATTGGCTCCGGCGGCGGTATCGCACAGATCAAAGCGAAGACCGTCGATTTCGCGAATTCCGACAAGCCGCTGATGCATGCTGATCTTGAGCAGAATCACATCATGCAGTTCCCGCAGGTCATCATCTCGATCGTGCCGGTTGTTCATCTGCCGGGCATCAAGGCGGGCGAGCTCGTCATTGACGGCCCCACACTCGCCAACATCTATCTCGGCAAGATCACCAAGTGGAAC
>JAGWVX010000321.1 GCA_018970685.1 Alphaproteobacteria bacterium
AGGGCCCGGCTGCGGTTCGGCGCCCGGCGCATGCGATCCAGGATGAGCGGCGCGATCCGGTAGTATTGATCGATGACGAGGCGCCCTTCGTCGAACCTGTTGAGATAACGGTCGCGCAAAGCCCGCATCAGGGTGAGTTCATCGCAGTCGTCCCGAAGGCCGGCATGCTGAACACAAGCTGTCGTGAGAAAGCACAAAGGCGGCGTATACTGAACGCTGTCTCCCCGGTACACGCATTGGTACGAGTCGGCCCATCCCTTCTCGGGCGTGCTCTCATTCTGCTGCAGGTATGTCTGGCATGCGTCATTGGAAGCGAACGGACCTCCCTCCTTAAAGAGGTACTGGTTCCCCGTCGACAATTGCGTGCTTAGATCCTCCGCATAGTAACCCGGTCCATCCCATGTGTCGTCGGTGTTCTGATCGGGGGTTGGCGTTTGCGCCCTCGCGATGCCCCCTACGAGCACCAACCCGATTGCAGTGGTGACAAGAAGTCCTTTGTTCATGTGCCCTCCCTGGCTTTTCCGCAGGTCAAGTTGCCCTGCCTGCAATCCATCTCTGCCTATCCGCTGCAGTCCCATCGTGAGTTGACGCCCGTTGCCATGACTTTCAAGGCGACCCGTGTCGACTGGCCGTCCAGAGCCGGCCATTTCTCGACGACAATCTTGTCGTGGGCGCCGTCCGTGCCGAAGCATGCGTAAGCGGAACCGTCCGTATCGGATGTATTCCATTCCGTCCAACCGTCGGGAATCGCGTTTTTGACGGCGTTACGGATAGCCTCGAAGCGTTGCTCTGCCGCGCCGGAGCTGTCATAGGCGTCTTCGCATTTGTACTGCGGCTCGCCGCCGGCGTAGTGCGTGTCCAGCACGTCGCAACCGAGGTCGAGCTGGCCGACGGTGCCGGACCACGCGCCGTCTCCCGTCCAAGCGTGAAGCGCTTGGTGTCGTCGAGCGACATGCACCCAATTGAGAACGCCACGGCGTCAGCCCCGTGCTTGCCCCAGAAAACACTCCTACCGAATGCTTTCGTTGACAAGATGCGCGCTCTCCGATTGCCGCATCGGCCTCGCCTGCGTCCGGCGTGCCTTTCAGCTCTCGAGCGGTTGTTCACCGTCGATATGCCCTTGGAAGGGCCCATCGTTGACGGCACGCTGGTCGGCCGCTCACGAACTCGTGAACCGGAACCCGGCGTTCCTATGTCGTCTGCGACGCCCTCGATTGGGATCTGAAAGTCAGCAACGGACCGCCGCGTGAAGGCGTCGCGGAGCCCTGCATCGTGAAGACTATGACCGCGCTGTCGCACGACGAGGCGGAGGCGATTCCGAGAGCGTTCAGGCCATAGCGCGCAATCGGGTGAAGTGCGCAGCGGTTCGCCCGAAAGATTGCGCGACCAAACAAAACCTGGAGCGAAATCGCGATTCGAAGAAAAGCGATTTCGCTTCGAGCGTCGCGCGCGCGGGAATGAGCCGGCGGAGGACGCTGCGGAAATCTGCAGCTTGCTTCTCGCGAATGCGCCGTCACGCCTTCGGTTTCTTGTCGAATTTGCCTTGCGCTTTTTGGACATCGGGCACGTGCGCCCGCGCCCATAATGCCAGAGGCTCGACGGCCGCCCATAACGAATGGCCGAGCGCGGTCAGTTCGTAATCGACGCGCGGCGGGATGGTCGGAAAGATCGTTCGGGTAACCAACCCGTCGCGCTCCAGGCCGCGCAAGGTGAGCGTGAGCATTCGCTGCGAGATGCCACCCACCATCCGCTTGATCTCGTTGAACCGCTTCGGCCCATCGCCCAGCAGCACGATGATCAGCACGCTCCACTTGTCGCCGACACGGGCCAGCACGCCATTGACGGCTTGGCATTCGGCCGACCGGTGGTCGATGCGCTGGGCGGTCACCTTGGTGTGCTCCGGTATCAAATTTGTGCCTTCTTGCAAGGTTTAGCAGCGGTAACCCATATAGTCTAGGTAACATTTTGATACCAAGGAACCGCCATGTCGTTACTGCATATCGACGCCAGCATTCTGGGCGCCAATTCCGCCAGCCGCCGGATTTCCGCCGCGATCGTGGACCGGCTGCGCAAGGCCGGACCCGGCCTTGAACTTGTCTATCGCGACCTTGCCGCAAGGCCGCTGTCGCATCTGT
This sequence comes from Alphaproteobacteria bacterium, assembly GCA_018970685.1. Classification (GTDB taxonomy): domain Bacteria; phylum Pseudomonadota; class Alphaproteobacteria; order Micropepsales; family Micropepsaceae; genus Rhizomicrobium. The sequence goes on from JAGWVX010000321.1 coordinate 2,136, forward strand.
CGGGCGACCACTTGGCCGCGGCCCAGGGCGCCGTGCCGGAATCGCCGGCCGTGCAAATGGATGTCGCAACCAGCCAAGCCGTGTTGCAGGAGTTCCTCGCGGCGGACATCGTCGTGATCGGCGTGCCCATGTACAACTTCACGATCCCCAGCCAGCTGAAGGCCTGGATCGATCGTATCATCGTCGCGGGGAAAACCTTCCGATACGGTGCTGCCGGTCCCGAAGGGCTGGCCGGCGGCAAGCGCGTCATCATCGCCGTCTCGCGCGGCGGCTTTTACGGCGCGCAAACGCCGGCGGCCGCGCTGGAGCATGTGGAAACCTATCTGCGCGGCGTGTTCGCTTTCATCGGCGTGACCAACCCCGAGATCATCGTCGCGGAAGGTCTGCAGGTCGGGCCCGAGCAACGCGAGACGGCGATGCAAGGCGCGCTGCGGGCCGCAGCCGAGCTTTCCGCGGCTTAAAAAGCATGGCGTGGCGTCTTGGCCTCCCGTCATGCGGCGGCCAAGACATCCGCGCCGAGGCGGACGCGAGTCCGAGAACGTTCGGGCCGTAGCGACCGCTATTTGACGTAGTGCTCGACGTCTTCGGGGTGATAGCCGTTGGCGATCAAGTTGGAGATGCACATCAGCGTGTAGAGGGGAGATATTCCGTAAGGCGACGCGCAAGGGATCAGCAGCGGCGCCTGCTTGATGAGCAGTTCCGTCTGCCAACGCTTGCTGTTCTTGATGCGAAGCGCGTTGGGCAGCGCGTCTTGGCCGGAGAGTAATGCCGCTTCGATGCGCTCGCATGTCGCGCGAATGTCGGCGCCGAGCGTCGCCAGTTTTTCCGGCAGACAGGACTGCAGGGCCAGATTCAAGCCCCGCAAATTCGGCTGCTGTATCCATTCGGGAGGAAGCGTGAAGCGGCGATAGGAGGGCGCTGCGCCTGTCGGATTGCGGATGTAGCGGTGACGAGGCGGCGGCCGGGTTTTCGCTTCGGGCGCAACCGGCAGAAAAACCTCGTTGGCATTTTGGATTTTTTGCGCAATGTATTTTGGAATGGCGTTTAACAGGGCGGCGACGATCAGGACGTGCAAAAGAATCGTCACGGCAAGTGCCGGAGAACGAACCCGCACATACCTGGTATCCGGCAAGCACATCCTCCGACGGATATAAATCTCGCTTCAGAGTCTGCGACGGCATTTTTTCTGGCAGAAAGTGTATTGGCTTTCGGGCATGGCGGAAAGCTCCGCGTCGCACGGCGTTGTGCAGCTCTGCATCACGACGGATGTGGCGCCATTGGCATCGGCCCGGGCGCTTTCGAACGCGTTCGGAGAATTGGGGTCGGACATCGCCGCGGAGTCTGTCTGTAGGACGAGGGTATTTTCTGCGTGACCGCGATGCGAACCGTTGCCGGCATCGCCGTTCGGCGCGTCCCTTCGCGTCCCGTCGCCGCCAACTTGATTAGCACTCGCAATAGTATGCGGCAATTTGTCATTGCGTCCTGTGGTTGAAACCAGGGTTTGCCATTCCCACATCTGTATTGAGTGTTTGATGGAGATGGCGATGA
>JAGWVX010000322.1 GCA_018970685.1 Alphaproteobacteria bacterium
GAACCTCGGCTTGGTGATCGTCGATGAGGAACAGCATTTCGGTGTCTCCCACAAAGAGCAGCTGAAATCGATGAAGGCGGACGTGCACGTTCTGACGCTGACCGCCACGCCCATCCCGCGCACCCTGCAACTGGCGCTCTCGGGCGTACGCGACCTGTCGCTGATCACCACGCCGCCGATCGACCGCTTGGCGGTGCGCACGTTCGTCACGCCGTTCGATCCACTGGTGATCCGCGAGGCGCTGCTGCGCGAACATTATCGCGGCGGACAGAGCTTCTATGTCGCCCCGCGCATCGCCGATCTGCGCGACGCCCAGGAATTCCTCAAGACCACGGTGCCGGAAGTGAAATCGGCCGTAGCGCACGGCCAGATGTCGCCGACGGTGCTGGAGGACGTGATGACCGCCTTCTACGACCGCAAGATCGATGTTCTGGTCTCCACCAATATCGTCGAATCCGGCCTCGACATTCCGACCGCCAACACGCTGGTGGTGCTTCGCGCCGACAATTTCGGCCTGTCACAGCTCTATCAGTTGCGCGGGCGCATCGGCCGCGCCAAGCAGCGCGCCTACGCGTATCTGACGACGCCGGCGGACCGCAAAACCACGGAGACCGCCGAGCGGCGGCTGGAAGTGTTGCAATCGCTGGATCAGTTGGGCGCAGGTTTCACGGTCGCCAGCCACGACATGGACATCCGCGGCGCGGGGAACTTGCTGGGCGAGGAACAATCCGGTCATGTGAAGGAAGTTGGTATCGAGTTGTACCAAGAGATGCTGGAAGAGGCGGTTTCGCAGATGAGAAGCGGCGAAGATACGGGCGAGATCGCCGATCAATGGTCGCCGCAGATCAACATCGGCGCGGCCGTGCTCATTCCCGAAGCCTATGTGCCCGATCTCAACGTTCGGATGGCGCTCTACCGGCGGCTCTCGACCATCGAGACCCGCGAGGATATCGAGACCTTCGCCGCCGAACTGATCGACCGGTTCGGACCGTTGCCCGACGAGGTGAACCATCTCTTCGAAATCGTGGCGATCAAGCAGCTCTGCCGCGCCGCATCCGTGGAAAAGGTCGAGGCCGGACCCAAGGGCGGCACCATCGCCTTCCGGCACAATTCCTTTGCCAATCCGCTGGCGCTCGTGAAACTGATCTCCACCCATCAGAGCACCATGAAGGTGCGTCCGGATCAGAAAGTGGTGGTCAGCCGCGACTGGCCGACGCCCGAAGCGCGGCTGAAAGGCGTGCAAGCACTGTTGTCGCAACTCGCCAAGTTAACGAAAGCAGCATGATCCCCCGCATGAACGCCCGTCAGCTTTGGCCCTTGTCGTTTCTCGTGTGCGTCATCGCCGTAACCCTGTCGTTCGCCTACCTCGACATGCCGATGGCGCATTGGTTCTTGCGGAAGGTCGGCCGGTTGGACGGCCTTGGCAACGGCTTGGGAAGCGCCGTTCTTTTGTCGCTTGAAGCCGCAACCGTCTTAACGTTGGTCATCGCGCGGCTGCTTCGCGGGCACCTCTCGCGGCTCAGCGAAGCGGTGGCGCTCGCGAGCTTGACATCCATGTGCAGCTATGCGGTCAACAGCGGCGTTCTGAAAGTATTTTTCGGGGTGCCAAACCCGGGAAATGTCTTGACGCAAGGCGCACATCATTCGTTTCACCTCCTGGCGGGCGCCCCTGACAGCAGCTTTCCGTCGGGCCACATGGTTCTCGCCTGCGCGTTTGCGGGCGTAATTATGAAATTGTATCCGCGCAGCATTTGGCCGCTTGCAGCACTGCTTTCCTTCGGAGCGGCGTTATTGGTCTATGGCGACTGGCACTTCGCCAGCGACGTGATCGCCGGGGCCTTTGTGGGGATATCGGCCGGATTGCTGGCCGGCGAATTATGGCTCGTTCATTCAAGTTAATCCGCAAGGGTAGATCAAGAGTGATCGCATCTAGGCAACGTTCCCGGGGATAATATGTCGAAATAAGTTGTATTTATCGACACATCCAGACAGCATGTCGATCCGGCCGACATATCATCCGAACATGTCGGCAAATTGCCAGGGTATCGACCAATGCCGTTTCGCCCAAACCAGCCTTACAACGGGCTGCCGTCACTGCCGCCAAAGGCGGAGATAGAGACCAAATCGGTGCTCAAGGCCTGCATCGAGGCCCGCGCCGCATTGGCCGAACTCAAGGGCGTTGGCGATCTCATCCCAAATCAGTCCGTGCTCATCAACAGCATCCCGCTTCTCGAGGCACAGGCGAGTTCGGCGATCGAGAATATCGTCACGACAACCGACCGTTTATTCCGCTTTGCGGGTGAAGGCGTGGAGCGGGCCGATCCTGCCACGAAAGAAGCGCTTCGCTATCGCACTGCGCTTCATGAAGGATACGAGCTTCTGCGCCGCAAACCCCTTACGACGGGGACGGCCATTCAAATCTGCCGGACCATCAGAGGCGTCGAGATGGATATTCGGGCGACACCCGGAACGGCCCTCTTGAGCGATGCTACAGGCGAGATCATCTATACGCCGCCCCAAGGCCAGTCACGTCTACGCGACATGCTTTCGAATTGGGAGCGCTATATTCACGTGGAAGATCGCGTCGATCCGCTGATCGAATTGGCCGTCACGCATTATCAGTTCGAGGCCATTCATCCCTTCACTGATGGCAATGGCCGCACCGGACGTGTGCTCAACCTTCTGTTTCTGGTCGAAAAAGGCCTGTTGACCATTCCAGTGCTCTATCTCAGCCAGCATATTATCCGGCATAAAGCGGACTATTACCGGCATCTTCTTGCCGTCACGACCGATGCAGCGTGGGAACCCTGGATTTTATTCATGCTGCGCGCTGTAGAAGAAACGGCGCGTTGGACAACCCATAAAATCACGGCCATCCGCATGCTCTTGGAAAGCACGGCAGATTGCATCCGCCGCCAAGCACCGAAAATATACTCGCGGGAACTGAGCGAACTGATCTTTGTGCAGCCTTATTGCCGTATCGGGAATCTGGTGGACGCGGGTATCGCACAGCGCCAGTCAGCCTCCGTCTACCTCAAGAAGCTCGTTGATATCGGTGTCCTAGAGGAGCGCAAGACCGGACGAGAAAAACTGTTCATCAATCCCGCCTTTCTGCGGCTGCTGACAGAGGTCAAACGGTGATGGAAGCCGATGAAATCGTGCGCGCGTTGACTTGGATCGAAGATTTACCGAGGGAGACGCTTGAAGCCGCTTCGGCGCGACGTGGCGAGATGGTTCAGGTATCTCTGGCGGAGGTTGATAGGTTTCTAGTGGACAGAATCTAACACTTGATGCCCGCGTTTGACGGCGGCGATGATTTTGTGTGGGTCTGCGGTCCAGACGAAGGGCTTGGGCGTTCGGTTTGTCTCGTCCAGGAAGCGGTTGATGGCCGCCTGCAGGTCGGCGACGGATCGGAAGACGCCGCGTTTCAGACGCCGGTTGGATAGCTTGGCGAAGTACCCCTCCACCGCATTCAGCCACGAACACGAAGTCGGGGTGAAGTGGAAGACGAAGCGCAAGTGCCGCTTGAGCCAGGCTTGTACGTTCGGATGTTTGTGTGCGGCGTAATTGTCGAGGATGACGTGGACGACTTTTCCGGCTGGAACCTCGGCTTCGATGGTATTGAGGAAGCGGATGAACTCCTGATGGCGGTGGCGCTGCATG
>JAGWVX010000323.1 GCA_018970685.1 Alphaproteobacteria bacterium
ACCGGCATCGACGGCAGTTTCGCCCGCGGAGACGGTCCGCATACGTACGATATCCCAGGCGCGCCGCCGGTCGGTCCTCTGATTTGCTACGAAATACTTTTCCCCGGCGCCGTGGTGGGTGCGAAGAGACCAAGCTGGTTTGTCAACGTAACGGATGATTCGTGGTTCGGGCCTTGGGCCGGACCGTTCCAACACCTGCTTGTGGCTCGCATGCGCGCAATCGAGGAGGGCATACCCGTGGCCCGTGCAGCCAATACGGGTATATCTGCTATCATCGACCCGCTTGGGCGAATCACATCAAGGCTTAGTCTTGATCGGCAAGGCATCGTCGACGGCAGCCTTCCCGCGGCGATTGCACAAACGCTCTATTCGCGCTTTGGCGACTTATGGTTCTGGCTATTCGTGAGCACTTGCATGGGTTTGGCCCGGGTGTTTTCCAGAGAAAAATAGCGTAAGCGGGTCCACGACCGCGTTTTAATCTTTTCGTTATTGTGCGACTACGGATAAGGTCTGCGTCCCGAACAGCAATTGTGTTGACGCCCTTGCCAAAGAAACAAGCAAACCCGATCGACGCCCAAGTGGGAAATCGCTTGCGCTTGCGCCGAATGATGATCGGCATGAGTCAAGAACGTTTGGGCGAACTGCTCGGCCTCACCTTCCAGCAGGTGCAGAAATACGAGAAGGGCGTAAACCGAATCGGCGCCGGCCGCCTGTTCGAGATCGCGCGCATTCTGGGGGTGCCGATCTACTATTTCTACGAAAGCGTAGCTGAGCATCCGCCGGGCTCTCCGGGCTTTGCCGAAAGCGAAACGCCGCCGGTGCTTGAATTCGTATCGAGCGGAGAAGGGCTGCAGTTGTCGCTGGCCTATATGCGGATCAAAGATCCCAAGGTGCGCAAGCGGGTTCTCGATCTCGTCAAGAGCCTCTCCGACGATACCTCGTCGAAAGACGAATGACGGCCGATCGCGCTTTGACGCTATAGGACAAGCCATTGCGCGGCGCGCGGACGAAGCGCCGCGCCCGCGTCGCGACCGGCGCGAGACGCCTCTTCCATCGGCTCGTCGCCAAGCTCGATTGCGAATGCCGTCTCCGCGAAATCGCTTCCGTCCGGCGCCACCACTTCGCCGCGGAAGGAAAGGCGCGGGCCCTCGATGGTGGCAAGGCCGGCAATCGGCGTCCGGCAGGATCCGTCCAGCGCCGCTTGAAAGGCGCGTTCACAGGCCAGGGCGATCGATGTCTGCCGGTGGTCGAGCATCGTGACCGGCGATGCCGTGCGTGCGTCGGCCGTGCGGATTTCGATTCCCACGGCGCCTTGCGCCAGGGAAGGCAGCCATTCGTCCGTGTCCAGAACACAGGTGACACGGTCCGCAAGACCAAGCCGCTTCAGTCCCGACATCGCCAGGAGGATGGCGTCCATCTCGCCGGCAGCCAGCTTGGCCAGGCGTGTGTCGACATTGCCGCGCAACAACACGCAGTCGATGTCCGGCCTCGCACGGAGGAGCTGCGCCTTGCGCCGAACCGAACTGGTGCCGACGCGCGCGCCCTTCGGCAGCTCCGACAGGGTGCGCGCCGCCTTTGCGATCAAGACGTCGGCCGGATTCTCGCGCGGCAGCATGGCGGCGATGCCCAAACCGTCCGGCAACGCCGTGGGGACGTCCTTCATGGAGTGCACGGCAAGGTCGACGGTTTGGCGCAACAGCGCCTCCTCCAGTTCCTTGGTGAACAGGCCCTTGCCGCCGGCGTCGGCCAGCGGGCGGTCCTGGATGCGGTCGCCGGTGGTCTTGACCGGCACGGTTTCGCAGCTGGCGCCGCGTTCCGTCAGCAGGCGCGCCACGGTGTCGGCCTGCACGCGGGCGAGTTTGGAGGCGCGGGTACCGATGCGAAGGGGGAAGCTTTGCGACATGGCGGTTTTCAGGTTAGAGGCTATTCCTACTTAACACGGGCTTCGGCTTTGCGCGCATGGACTGTATTGGGCATCGAATCGAGCTGCGACGAGACCGCGGCGGCGGTGGTGCGCGGCCAAGGCGCCGGGCCGGGCGAGATCTTGTCCAACACGATTTTCAGCCAGCTTGACGAGCACCGGCCTTACGGCGGTGTCGTACCGGAAATTGCCGCGCGCGCCCACGTCGAAATGCTGGACGGCATCGTCGCACAGGCCTTGGCCGGCGCCGGGATTGGGCTTGGCGGGGTGGACGCCGTCGCGGCCACGGCCGGGCCGGGCCTGATTGGGGGGGTGATGGTGGGCTTGGTCACGGCCAAGGCCTTGGCGCTGGCGGCCGACAAGCCGCTGATCGCCGTCAACCATCTTGAGGCCCACGGCCTGAGCGCACGGCTCGCCCTGGGGGTCGAATTCCCCTTCCTGCTGTTGCTAGTTTCCGGCGGTCATTGCCAGCTTTTGGTCGCCGAGGGTGTCGGCCGATTCCGGCTTTACGGCACCACCATCGACGACGCGGCGGGCGAGGCCTTCGACAAGACCGCGAAGCTTCTGGGGCTGGCCTATCCCGGCGGCCCGCGTATCGAGGAACTGGCGCGGGACGGCAATGCCAAGCGATACGATCTACCTAGACCGATGCGCGGCCGCGATGGCGCGGATTTTTCCTTTTCGGGCCTGAAGACAGCCGTCCGCCAGCTGACGCTCGAGCAGCAGGTCGATCCCGCCGATCTTGCAGCATCGTTCCAGGCCGCGGTGATCGACATCCTGCGCGACCGCGGCCGCGCCGCCATGGATATGTTCCGCCGCGATTTTCCCCAGGCGCTTGCGCCCGCCTTCGTCGTCGCCGGGGGCGTCGCCGCCAATTCCGCGATCCGCAACGCGCTGGCCGCGTTGGCTTCTACAGAAGGATTCGAGATGAAGGTTCCGCCGCCAAAGCTCTGCACCGATAACGCGGCCATGGTCGCTTGGGCCGGGATCGAACGCGCCCAGCTCGGCCTGTTCGATCCGCTGAGCGTCACGGCGCGGGCACGCTGGCTGCTTTGCGAGGTCGCATGAAGATCGCCACCTGGAACATCAATTCCGTCCGCCTGAGGATCGACTTGGCGGCGCGGTTCCTGCGCGAACAAGCGCCCGATGTGCTCTGCTTGCAGGAAACCAAAGTCGCCAACGAGCTGTTTCCCGCCAAAGCCTTCGAGAAGCTGGGCTATGTGCATCAGGCGATCAACGGCCAGAAGGGCTATCACGGCGTCGCCATTCTTTCGCGCCTGCCGTTCAAGAAGACGGCGGTTGCGGATTTCTGCCGCGAAGGCCACGCCCGCCATATGAGCGTCACCTTCGAGAACGGACTTGAGCTGCACGATTTCTACGTGCCGGCCGGCGCCGACATCCCCGACCCCGAGGCCAATCCCAAATTTGCTCACAAGCTCGATTTTCTGCGCCGTATGGAACGGCATTTCGCCAAGCGCAAGGACGGGCGCACCACGCCGGTGGTGCTGGTGGGCGATCTCAACGTCGCCCCGCTGGAAAACGACGTGTGGAACCACAAGCAGCTTCTCAATGTGGTCAGCCACACGCCGGTCGAAACCGAGTTGCTCAATGCGGCACGCGCCGCCTTCAACTGGTGCGACGTGACGCGGTTGTTCGTGCCGCCGGGCTACAAAATCTATTCGTGGTGGAGCTATCGCGCCGCCGATTGGGAAGCGTCCGATCGCGGCCG
>JAGWVX010000324.1 GCA_018970685.1 Alphaproteobacteria bacterium
CCATGGCCAAATCCGGCTTCGCGAAGGATCGTCTGCGCTCGTTCATCGAACGCGTCGAGCGTCTGGAGGAAGAGCGCGCGGCGCTCTCCGCCGATATCCGCGAGGTCTACGCCGAGGCCAAAGGCGAAGGGTTCGACGTCAAGATCATGCGCCAAGTCGTGCGTCTGCGAAAACTCGACAAGGCCGACTTCCAGGAGCACGAGGCGATGCTCGACCTGTATCTCGGCGCACTGGGGATGCGCAGCTAACCGGCCGCTTGGCGTGGAGGCTCTTCGGCGGTTTCCGGCGTTTCGCCCTCGCCTGCCTCGAGTCCAAATTCCTTGAGCTTGCGGTAAAGGGTCGAACGGCCAATGCCGAGGCGGCGCGCCACTTCGGACATATGTCCTTCATAACGCGAGATGGCGAGGCGAATGATCTCCGACTCCATTTCCTCCAGCTTGCGCATATGGCCAGCCGCGTCGACCGCGGACAGCAGATACGGCGAGGAGGCGGGCAACGCGGGCGCGAACATATCGGCGGCGGGCGCGCCGGCCGATATCACGGCGCGATGCGCCTTTGCTTCCACGCCCATGGCGGCGGCAATCTGCGGAAAGTCGCAAACATCGAGCAGCGAACTGTCGCACAGCACCACAGCACGGAAGATCGTGTTCTCGAGCTGGCGCACATTGCCCGGCCAGCTGAAGCGTTCGAGTAGGTCGGCGGCTTCGGGCGTCATGCCGGCCACCGGCTTGTGTTCTTCGGCGGCGAAGCGCGTGATGAAGTGTCGCGCCAGCGCCGGGATATCATCGGACCGTTCCCGCAGCGGTGGCACGAAGATCGGAAAGACGTTGAGGCGATAGAACAAATCTTCACGGAAGCGACCTTCGCGCGTCAACTCCGAAAGATCGCGGTTGGTCGCCGAGATAATGCGGACGTCGACTTTCACCGGCCGTTTGGAGCCGACAGGATCCACCTCGCCTTCCTGCAGCGCGCGCAGCAGCTTAACTTGCATATCGAGGCGCAACTCGCCGATTTCGTCGAGGAACAGTGTGCCTCCGTCGGCCTCCTGGAATTTGCCCAGATGCTTCTCATTGGCGCCGGTGAACGAACCTTTTTCGTGACCGAATAAGATCGATTCGATCAGGTTCTCAGGGATGGCGCCGCAATTGACGGTAACGAAGGGTTTTCCGGCGCGATCCGAAGAACCTTGGATGGCGCGCGCAATCAGCTCCTTGCCAACTCCCGATTCGCCTTCGATGAGGATCGGGATGGTGGACTGCGCGGCGCGCTGACCCAAGCGGAACACCTGGCGCATCTCGGACGAACGGCCGACGAGATCGTCGAAGACCAGGCGGTTATCCACCTTCTTCTTCAGGCGGGTGACTTCGCCCGATAGCGTGCCGATCTTGAGCTGATTGCGAATGGAAACCGTGATGCGCTCCGGGCTGGCCGGCTTCACCAGAAAATCGTTGGCGCCCGCGCGCATCGCTTCCACCGCGGAATCGATACCGCCCTTGGCGGTCAGCACGATCACCGGCAGATCGGAATTTGTCTTGCGCAGCTTGGCGAGCACGGTCAAGCCGTCCATGTCGGGCATGACGAGGTCGAGCAACATTAAGGCGATCTGTTCGCCGCGCGGCCCGGTGACCAGGTCAAGTGCAGGTCCGCCGCCGGGCGCGGTGACCACCGTCATGCCGGCGCGGCTGATCGCCGCCTCGAGAAGCCGGCGCTGAACCGGATCGTCATCGACAATGAGAATCGTCTGTGCCATCGGTGCCCCTAGCGGTGAGGCGCGATGATGGCGCCGTACCGGTAAAGGCCTGTTTAAGAGATGTCCTTGTGTGGGACAGTGCACGATGTTCAGCTTGGTGAACAAACGGTAAAAACAGCCCATGAACAATGAGCCGCTCGATTATTGGACGTTCTTCGCCGCCGAGGCGCGCCGCGTCGGAGCGCCACTTTACGAACGTCTGTCAATGGGCGTTGCAGCGGACGAGGCTCTTCGCGAATTCGCCAACGGCGCACAGGTTGGTCAGCCTCCGGCGAATATTCTGTTCGCCGCCGTGCACTTCTTGCTGTTGCGCGGCGCCAAGCACGCCTTGCGGGATTTCTATCCGAATCTCGGCGGGACCGGCAGCGGCGATCCTTTCCCCGCGTTCAAAGATTTCGTCGACGAGCATCGTGGGTCGCTAACGCCCCTGATCGCCACGCGCGTCACCAACACAAACGAAGTCGGACGTTCTGCATTGCTGGCACCCGCCTTCCGGACGCTGGCGCAGGAAGCCGGCGAACCGCTCCATTTGATCGAGCTAGGTCCGAGCGTCGGATTGAATCTCCTGTGGGATCGCTATCGCGTGCTCTATAGCAAAGGCGGTACATATTTCTCGCTGGGCGCGCCGGATTCGGAACTGTCGCTGGAATGCGAACTGCGCGGCGATAGGCTGCCACCGCTCGGTCCCGCACCCAAAGTGGCAAGTCGCGTGGGTCTGGAACGCAATGCGGTCGATCTTTCCGACTCGGATGCGCGTGACTGGCTAAAAGCGCTGATATGGCCCGATCAAGTGGCGCGGTTCACCAAGTTGGAAAGAGCGCTGCGATTGCACGGCCACTCGACGCTCAATATCCGTAATGGTGATGCGCTGGACCTGTTGCCGGAAGCGCTGGCTGCGGCGCCGAAAGATCAGGTGGTCTGCGTCTATCACACCATGGTGATCTATCAGTTCTCCGATGAAATGCGCGACGCGCTGGACGCCATATTGATCATGGCGAGTTTGCGCCGTCCGGTATGGCGTATCAGCCTCGAGGGCACGCTGTCAGGCGACAATCCGCTGCTGCTTTATTCCTACCGCGACGGAAACAAGGAAAAGCGCACACTCGGGCTATGTCATCCGCACGGCACGTGGCTTGAGTGGTTGGCTTAGGCATGCCAGCCTTTCTGCAATGAATGATGATGTCGTGAATCCGGAACCGTTTGTAGTTCCCGCGGGCTTCGCACCGTTGAATTGGCGGCGCGGCTTCGGCCAAGTGATGGGCACACTCTACGAGCGCGCTGAAGCGACCGGTGGTTTCACTCGCGCCTTCTTGGTGGAAGAGCGTCACACCAACGGTATGAAGAACTGCCATGGCGGCATGCTGATGGCTTTCACCGATATGGTGTTCGGCCATTCGGTGTCGCTGTTGCGCAAGGATCATCACTGGATAACGATCCGCTTATTGGCCGATTTCGTCGCGCCCGCGGCGCTCGGCGACTGGGTGGAGGGCACCAGTGAGATTGTCGGCCAGCACGACGATCTCTACACCACACGCGGCCGCATTTGGGTGGGCGAGCGTACGGTCCTCACCGGCGCTGGCGTCTTCAAGTTCGCTACTCGGCGAAAGGCACCTCGCTAAATGGTGGATGACATCTCTCCTGCGCTTCCGCCTGTGCCTGGTGAAAAAAAGATAGATTTCCCGGATCTGGAAACGCCGCTCGCCGAACTGGCCGGTGCACCGCCGCCGGCGCCCGGCTGGTTCGCCGAGGCGGTGGCTATGGCGCCGGAGAGGCGTTCTGTCGAGGTCGAAGGGGCCAGCATCCATTATTTGCGCTGGGGCGACAAGACGCGACCGGGCTTGTTGCTGGTCCACGGCAACGCGGCGCATGCCTATTGGTGGAGCTT
>JAGWVX010000325.1 GCA_018970685.1 Alphaproteobacteria bacterium
CATGTGCGCAAGGGCGAGCGCGGCACCGCCATCTTTTATGCTGACCGGTTCATCCCCAAGAAGGAGCGGGAACGGGCGTACCAAGAGAGCGACGAGCCGCACGCCGTGCCGTTTCTCAAGCGCTTCATCGTGTTCAACGTGGAGCAGACGGAAGGTCTGCCTTCCCATATCGCTTCCCTGCCGCAATCGTCTACCAATGCCGCTACGAGCGAGACATGGCCCGAAGTTGAGGCGCTGATCGCAGCGACCGGAATTGTCATCCGAGAAGGCGGCAACGAGGCCTATTACCACCAGCGCGAAGACTTCATCCGCATGCCGCCGCGCTCAGCCTTTGTGAACGAAGCCGACCGGCTTTGCACTCTGCTTCACGAGGCAGCACACGCCACAGCGCACCCATCGCGATTGAACCGCAACCTGCAACATCGCTTCGGCTCAACGGCGTATGGGCGCGAAGAATTGATCGCGGAATTGGCAAGCGCGTTCTTATGCGCCCAGTTCGGCATCGAACCGCAAGTGCGCCATGCCGTTTACCTCGGATCGTGGCTTCAAATCCTCAAGTCCGACAGCCGCGCCATCTTCTATGCCGCAAGCCAAGCAAGCAAAGTGGCCGATTACATCCTCGGTTTCCGCGAGCTTGCCGCCGTCGAGGGGGAGGCCGTGTCATGACCCGCTACACGGTCCAGCTCGGCTATGCTGCCTACTACGCCCATACCGAAGTCGTGGACGCGGACACGCTTGACGAGGCTTTGACGAAGGCCGTCGAGCAGGCAAACGCGAGCAGTGAATGGGAGTCCTTGGACGATTGCGGCTCCACCTTCGTGGACGCCGTGGCCGTGGGCGACGACGTGGATTTGTGGAGCGATGCGGTTACCCAACTTCCGATTCCAGCGGCCTTGACCGAGCGCGGCGAAGGCCCACGCGTGATCGTAATCGTCTCCGGCGGTGTCGTCCAGAACGTCGCCAGCGATTGCGGTTATGCCCGTGTGGAGGTCCGAGATTACGATACGGATGGGGCGGACCTCAACGATCCCAACATCCGGATCGATGCGGAGGGACGGCGCTATACCCTCTCCGATTGGTCCAACGTCATTCCGGCGCATGAGGGCGCCGGATAGGTGCGAGGCACCGCCCGGCCTCGCCCGCAGAGTCATGGAAGGACGTCACGGACGAGGCCGGTTCTCTCAAACCTTGGTCAGGAGGACCGACATGAACATTGAACACATCCCCTTGAGTAAGCTCAAAATCTCCGCCTGCAACATGCGTCACCGCGAGCCGCCGCCGGATGTCTCCGACATCCTGCCGAGCATCAGGAAGCTCGGCATTTTGCTGCCGCTCATTGCCCGGCCCGAGGACGGCAAGTTCGGTGTAGTGGCGGGTAGAAGGCGCTTCTTCGCCCTCAAGACCCTCAAACAGGAAGTGGGCGACGTGGACGATCCGCCGTGTGCCGTCATGGAGGACGGCGGCGATGCCGCCGCCGTCGAGGCCTCGCTTCTCGAAAATCTTGCCCGGCGTAGCGCCGAGCCGATGACAGAGCATCTGGCCTTCGTGCGCCTCATCAAGGAGGGCGAGACGGTCGAGGATATCGCCGCCACCTTCGCCATGACCACGGCGCAGGTGAAACAGCGGCTGGCGCTGGGCAACTTGCTTCCCAAGGTACGGGAACTCTACACGGCAGGCGACATCGACGACCAGACCGCGCGGCAACTGACGCTTGCCAGGGCCAGCCAGCAGCGCAAGTGGCTACGACTGTTTGCCGATCCCCAACAGGGCGCGCCGCGTGGCACGTACATCAGGCAGTGGTTGCTCGGCGGGCAGGATATCTCGACAACAGTGGCGCTGTTTGCCCTCAAGGACTACACCGGGCAGATCGTGGAGGACCTCTTCGGCAAGGAGAGTTACTTTGCGGATACCGACCTGTTCTGGACCTTGCAGAACGGGGCGATTGCCGCCAAACGGGATGCGCTTCTCAAGGCCGGATGGATCGCTGTCGAGATCATGGAGGTAGGCCAGCACTTCTCCCAATGGGAGCATGTGAAGATGCCCAAGAAAAAGGGCGGCAAGGTATTCATCACCGTTTCCCACAAGGGCGATGTCGAAATCCATGATGGCTGGCTGACGCAGAAGGAAGCCAGAAAGCTCGCCAAGGCCGAGGAACGTGAGGCCCGCAAACAGGAGAAGCTGAGCGGCAGTGGCGTGTCGGCGGGACTTCCCACGATCACGCAGGCGATGCAGAACTATCTCGATTTGCACCGTCATGCCGCGGTGCGGTTGGCGTTGATTGCCGACCCTGCCGTGACGTTTCGGCTGGCGGTGGCGCACATGATTGCCGCATCGGGTAACTGGTCCATCAAAGCCGACGGCCAGTCGAGCCGCACCGATGCTATCCGGGCGAGCATTGCGAACAGCCCGGCGCAGGTGGCATTCGAGAAGGAATGCGGCGAGGCTTACGCACCTCTCGAACTGCCGCGGAACGACGACTTCGCACTAGCCAACGAGGACCGCGCGGTTGCCGTGTTCGCGCGGTTGCTGACCCTTTCCAATGAGGAAGTCTTGCGCATCGCCGCCTGCCGGATGGCCGAAACCTTGGCCGCAGGCAGCGGCGCGGTGGAGGTCGCGGGCACGCACCTCAACGTGGACGCCAGGACACATTGGCAGCCGGACGAAACATTCTTCGACCTCATACGCGACCGCGCGACCGTCAACGCCGTGCTGGCCGATGTGGCGGGACACAACGTTGCCCGCGCCAATATTGCGGAGAAAACCAAGACGCAGAAACAGATCGTCCAAGATTGCCTTACGGGCGCCAACGGTCGGGCCAAGGTCGATTGGACGCCCGGCTGGATGACGTTTCCGTCCCGCAGCATCGGCGCTGATTTGGCGGAACCTACCTGTAGTCTCAAAGGCGCAGATGATGCGCCAACCGAGATGACCGCGTCCGACAACGGCGTGGAGGACATGCGCGTAGTCGCCTAGCGATGCAGAGCAGGTGCAGCGAACGAGGGGCGGTGGGTCGATCTGCCGCCCCTCGTCTTGCTTGCCGAATTGTCCCCCATCGCAGCCGCCGACCCCGCGCCCGCCGAAACGTCGCGGGTTACAGTGGAAGGCTCGGTCGGCCGGATTCCAGAGCATTGTGGCGTTGTCGGGGACCGGCGGCTTTGGTCGAGATGGAGCGTATCGCTTTCTGGGTCCGAATATCGCGCCGCAACGGTTCGCACGGACATATATTCCTTCGCAGAAGCTTTCGTGTCCGGCGCGACCGGCCAGATTTCCGGTCCGCGGCAACACGCCTCAACGCGAATTGCCGGTCGCCATTCTGCGTCTGTTCGGCGGTCGATCTTTGCAGGTCTGCACCTACAATGGTCGTTGGAGAATTCCGTTGATCTCCTACGCTGCGTTGCGCTTCATTTGTCCAACGGCTGCCATGTCCACCTCCCGAATTTGCGGGACGAGCCATTCTCCCTTGCTTTTGGCGCGGAACCTATGGGCGCTGGCCCGCCGGCAAAACCGTCGCCGCAAACTATTTTCCCCTGTTCTTCGCTGCGCTTCGAACATTCCTCGCGCGGCGCTGCGCTCAAAATAGTTTGCGGGCTCCGGTCCTTCGCGGTGCTGCGGCCCTTCAGGTTCGCCGGTCGTCC
>JAGWVX010000326.1 GCA_018970685.1 Alphaproteobacteria bacterium
CAGCGCCGCAACCCGCAAAGGATTGGGCTTCGGAACGATGCCGGGACCGGCCATGGCGCCCTGCAGAGTCAGCTGCAACTGGCAGTTCGGAACGGGGCTGCCCAGATCGCCGTTCGCGTCGCCGCCCACGTCGGTGACGGGCACGCCGCTGACGAAATCCGACAGGGCGGGCTTTTGCGGCGTCAATGCCGCCGAAACGACCAGATTGGCCGCCGTGCAGAAATCCTGGCTTCCGTGAACGCGGCGCAGCTCGGCCTTGGACGCCAGATCGGTCTTGAATTTGTTGTAGGCCGCATCGCCTTTCGACCAGCCCATGGCGCGATGGAACATCAGCAGCAACGTCCTATCGGAGCGCCGAAGTTCGGGGCCAAACGTCGTTTGGAAAGCGTTATAATTGATCCTGGCCTGCTCGCCGCATGTCAGCGCCGCATCCATCAGTTCCTGCTGAATGGCGGCCGCCTGCATGGCTGTGACTTCCGCCGGCTCCGCGCACCGCAACGTCTTCCTTGCTTCGGCGCCACTTGTGACCGCCGCACCCAAGGCCAGCAAACACACGCCGGCCATCAATTTCTTGCCCATAGCCCAATCCCTTATGCCGTAACCGGCTGCTGCCGAGACCATACCATCGCCGCACCGATTTTCACCATTTCTTCCCTGCCGCAATATTAAGAAGGAAATCCGGGCGCCCTCAACCAAGCGTTCAGCTTATGCGCTTACGCTTTGCGCAGGCGAGGCATCATGCGCATTCCCCTTGTCGCAGCTCTTTTCTTGGCCGCCGCGAGCGCGAGCGCCGCGGATCTGAACGGCCATGCGCTTTTGCAGGCCAAGCTCCGGATCGCGGAGGCCGGCCCGGCATACCTGCGAACGCCGCCGCGCGACCTGCAATGGACGCGCAACCGGCTGTTGGGCGATGCGCTTGGGACCTGGCTCGGCATCCATAACGGCCGCTGGGACATGTTCGACGAGCCTGCCGGCGAGGGCCCCGCTATCTGCGGCACGGTCCGCAAAAACGCCGCGGAAATACAATTGCGCTGGCACCCGGACGAATAACGCCTGCACCCTTTGCCGCCCTTTCCAGCCATCATCGGTTCTAGTATTGGTGCCCGCCCGGCGAATTGCGCCGGCTGGTTAAGGACCGAGGTGTCATGCCGTACAAAGTCGCCGTCGTCGGCGCGACCGGAAATGTCGGACGCGAGATGCTGAGCGTGCTGGCCGAGCGCCAGTTTCCCGTAAGCGAAGTCGTGGCGCTGGCCTCAACGAAATCCGTCGGCACGGACGTTTCCTTCGGCGACAAGACGCTCAAGGTGAAGGCGCTCGACTATTACGACTTCAAGGGCACCGATGTCGTGCTGATGAGCGCGGGCGGCAAGGTCTCCAAGGAATGGTCGCCGAAGATCGCCGCGCAAGGCCCGATCGTCATCGACAATTCCTCGACCTGGCGCATGGACCGCGAGGTGCCGCTGGTGGTGCCAGAGGTGAACGCGGACGCGCTCGACGGCATCAAGAAAGGCATCGTCGCCAATCCCAATTGTTCGACCGCGCAGCTGGTGGTGGCGCTGAAGCCGCTACACGACGAAGCTACCATCAAGCGCGTGGTGGTGGCCACCTATCAATCGGTGTCCGGCGCCGGCAAAGACGCGATGGACGAACTGTTCCGCCAGACCCGCGCCGTGTTCGTCACCGACCCGATCGAGACGGTGAAATTCACCAAGCAGATCGCCTTCAATGTTATCCCGCACATCGATGTGTTTCTCGATTCCGGTTACACCAAGGAAGAGTGGAAGATGATGGTCGAGGTTCAGAAGATCCTCGATCCCGACATCCAGGTGAACGCCACCTGCGTGCGCGTGCCTGTGTTCATCGGCCATTCGGAAGCGGTGAATCTCGAATTCGAAAAGCCGATCACCGCGGAACGCGCGCGCGCCATCCTGCGCGAGGCACCGGGCTGTCTCGTCGTCGACAAGCGCGAGGACGGCGGATATGTCACGCCGATCGAATGCGCCGGCGAGGACGCCACCTATGTCAGCCGTATTCGCAAGGACCCCACCGTGGAACACGGGTTGTCGCTGTGGGTGGTCTCCGACAATCTGCGCAAGGGCGCCGCGCTGAACGCGGTGCAGATCGCGGAGTGCCTCGTCAACCGCAAGCTGCTGAAGGCGGCGGCGTAGCGGTCAAATCTGCTCGACCGAGCTTAACTGAAAGGTCGAACCTTTCGGATTCTCGCCGATCACCAGCGAAGCGTCGCCGGCGAAATGATAGGGCGGGACCGGAAGGTTGAGCGGCGCAGGAACACCTTGGAACACGCGCCCCGCGAGATCGTAGCGCGAGCCGTGGCAGGGACAGAGATAGCCGCCCGGCCAGGTCGGCCCCAATTGCGGATCGCCAGGTTGCGGCTTGTATCCGGGGATGCAGCCCAAATGCGTGCAGATACCGACGAGCACGAGATATTCCGGTTTAATCGAGCGGGACCAATTTTCGGCATAGGCCGGCTGCTGCATCTGCTGCGAATTGGGATCGCGCAGCCGAGACAGCAACGAGGGCTTTTTCAATTCCGCCAGGACCGCCGGCGTACGGTTCACAATGAAGATGGGCTTCGAGCGCCATTTGACGACGACTTGCTGCCCGGGCGCGACGTGGGTGAGGTCCAACGGCAGCGGCCCGCCCGCTGCCAGGACGTCCGCCGACGGCTCCATCTGATCGATGAATGGCCACGCCGATAACGCGGCCCCTATACCGAGAACGGCACTCGTCGCGACATAGAGAAAGTCACGCCTTTTGACTTTTGGGGAATCAAGATTTTGAGACGGATCGGCATAAGTCATCGAACCTCCGCGAGATGGAGCGCGTCGAACGGTTCTCGTCACATTGAATGCGCGAGGCCGCTTCTTGTCCGGCACTCCATACGCGATGCGCCATCACGGGGCCGTGACCGCAACCGCCAGCCTCCACGGCAAGCTTGGCGCGCGCGCGCCGATAAGCTACCTCTCCTAGCGGCGAAATTTGGGGAAAATATGACGAGACCGCGCCGTTCCGTTCTTTATATGCCGGGCTCCAACGCCCGGGCATTGGAGAAAGCACGGACGCTGCCGGCCGACGCCCTCATACTCGATCTTGAGGACGCCGTGGCACCCGACGCCAAAGAAGCGGCCAGAACCCAGGTCTGCGAAGCGGTGGCGGCGAAGGCGTTTGGCAAACGCGAAGTCGTCGTGCGGATTAATGCTTTGTCCGGCAAATGGGGCGAACACGACCTGTCGGCCGCGGCGGCCACCGGGCCCGACGCGATCCTGGTGCCGAAAGTTTCGTCGCCGCGCGACATTCACCGTGTCGAGCAGGGATTGGCGGGGGCGGATATCGCCATTTGGGCGATGGTGGAAACCCCGCTCGCCATTCTGAACATCGCGGCGCTCGCGGACGCAGGCGGCAAGCTGGACTGCTTCGTGATGGGAACCAATGACCTGATCAAGGAACTGCACGGCGTTCACACGCAAGACCGGCTCAATCTAGCTGGGGTCCTGGGATTGTCGGTGGCGGCCGCACGGGCGCACGGCCTTGCGATCATCGACGGCGTCTACAACGACATCGAAAACGCCGATGGGTTCGTGGAGAC
>JAGWVX010000327.1 GCA_018970685.1 Alphaproteobacteria bacterium
TGTCCACGCCGATCATCCCCTCCAGTCCTTCCCGGCCAACTCAGGCCAAAGGAAGGACGCTGACACATCTCGTCAGAGGGGTCGGTTTTGGACGCGAAAAACACCCCTCAGGGGGTCATTATTGCGAGCGAATTTACACGCCGGTTTTGGCGATTTCGGCGAGGAGCGCATTGACCAACGTCGTCTTGCCGGTGGAGGTGCCACCTGCGACAAGGACGTTCTTACGCTCCAGAACGGCAATGCGCAGCGCGCTCGCTTGGCCAGCGGACATAACTCCGGCCATGACGTAATCGGCGAGCGTGAAAACGGCGACCGCCGGCCGGCGAATTGCAAAGCAAGGCGCTGTCACGACGGGAGGCAGAAGCCCCTCAAACCGCTCACCTGTTTCCGGCAACTCCGCGGAAACGCGCGGGTTATTGGCATGCACCTCGACACCGACATGGTGGGCAACAAGGCGCACGATGCGTTCGGCATCAGCCGGCCCCACACGGGAGCCTGTGTCTTCGATCCCGCCCGATAAGCGATCGATCCAAAGCCGGCCGTCGGGGTTGAGCATCACCTCCACGACCGAGGGGTCTTCCAGATAGTTTGCGATGACTGGGCTCAACGCGGTGCGCAACATGCGTGCGCTGCGGGCGAAGGCTTCGGATCGAAAGGCGATGGTGTTCACGTCGGACCCCGAAAGAACGGCGCAAAAGCGCGTCGTCATCGGGGTTGAGTAGAAAAGGCCGAAAGCCGGCTTGTGCAACAAGACTCTGCACATGGCCGCAGTGTGGCGTACAAAGACAGGAAAGCGTCGGGGGCCGGTACAAACCGTCTTCGATAGGCGCTTGTGATACGAACCCTGGAGTTAAGGTCCAACAGGGCAGAAACGGACCTTGCAGGGACGGCCAATATTCTCTACATTTTTGTAGAGAAGAGGATATCATGGCTGATACGCAAATTTCCGCCCATATCTCGGAGGCGACCAAGAACCAGGTGGAACGCTATGCAGATGCACATGGCGTGAAAAAAGGCGCGTTGGTGGAGCAGGCTTTGTTGCATCATTTGCAGGCCCTGCGCGAGCTGCCGGCAGATATCATCATCCCGCCGCGCCTGGAACTGTCGGAAGCCTCCTTTGCCGAGGTCGTGAAATTAACCGCCAAGCCGCGCAAAGCCAGCAAGGCAATGCGGGATCTTATGGCTGGAAAACCCGGCGAGCCGTCAGATCGTCCGTGAAGATCCGCATCAGACGGCTTGAGGCGCAGGACGACCGCACAGGATTTCGGTCCGGCAATGTCGAGCTTGACCGGTTCTTCGCGCGCTATGCGAGCCAAAATCAGTTCCGCCATCATATTGGTACGACCTATGTCGCACTCGACGAGGCCGGTAAGATAGTCGGCTTCGCCACGGTCACAGCCTCGGAATTGACCACGGCACGTTTGTCGGAAACAAAACGCAAGCGCCTTCCGGCATACCCCGTCCCGGTCCTCCGTCTGGCGCGCCTCGCCGTCGATGAACGGGTGCAAGGTCAAGGTGTCGCGAAGGCATTGCTGCGTGCTGTCTTTGCCTTAGCACATCAGATGGCCAGTGATATGGGGTGTCTCGGAGTGGTGGTCGATGCCAAGCAGGAGGCTGTCGATTATTATCGGAAACTCGGCTTTATCGAACTACAAGTCAACACCGGTCAGCTTGGCGATCGACCGGAGCCTTTGCCGATGTTTCTGGAGCTCAGCGCAATTCCCAATCCGAATGGAGAATGACGTAATAATCTTGATCGCGCATCCAAGGAAGGATGAGCCCGAGGCTGGCGCGACGAATTATTCGCGTGCGCTGTCCACGGCTTTGGCCGCCTCAACTTCGCGTGTGATCTCGTCGAGGAGCATCGTGCCTTTGGCAAGCCGTCGCCCCACAGCCTCAACAAACCCTTCATAGCGTTCGCGACCTTTGGCTTGTGCGACGGTTTGGGCTGTATCTGGCAGTGGCGGCGTGTGTGTCAGCCAGAAACGAACGAACAATGCCAGCGTCTCATTGGTAATCGTCGAATGACGCTCCAAACGCTCGATGGCCCGGGTCATGCGGTCGAGGCGCCGGGCCAGGGCGGCCTCCAGGCGGTCGGCGCCATCGGGGGACAGGTAAGATTCAAGAGCAGTTTCTACCACCAGCACCCGCGAGACATGTTTGCGCGTCGCATAATCATCCAGTCTTACGGCAAGCTCAGATGGAAGCCGGAACGTATATTTGCCGCGCATGGCTCACATCTTGAGATCGTCGGCGGGATCGAGCGGTGTCTGTCGCACAACGCTGCGGACCTGCTGGTCAAAATCTTGCGATGTTGTGTCGTCATCGTCGTTGGCGTCCATGTCAAATTCTTGGACGGGTCGATCCGGTGGTTTGGGAACAATCTCTTCATGCTGCGGCAGTTCCGGCTCACGGCGAACGCCGGCATTGGCGGGATCCGATGAGTGCGCTTTTGGGGACGACGGAATGATCGGACCCGTCCACGGTCCATTTGGTGGCGGCGGTGGATTTTCTGGGCCACCGCCTGAGCCGTGCTGGGGCGGCAGTTGTGGCGGGGGAAGAATGCGGCGCTTCAGGTTCTTATCCTGGTAATAGCGCACTTTTTGAGCACGGATAGGCGCACAGCCAGACACCAGCACGATTTCCTCGGAGGTCGGCAGCTGCATGATTTCGCCGGCGGTGAGGAGCGGGCGGGCGGTTTCCTGACGTGAGACCATCAAATGCCCAAGCCAAGGGCTGAGCCGATGACCGGCATAGTTCTTCATGGCGCGCAACTCAGTGGCGATACCGAGCGCATCGGAGACGCGCCGCGCCGTGCGCTCGTCATTGGTGGCGAAGCTCACCCGCACATGGCAGTTGTCGAGAATCGAATTGTTCTGGCCATAGGCTTTCTCGATCTGATTGAGGGATTGGGCGATGAGAAACGCCTTGATTCCATAGCCGGCCATGAAGGCGAGCGCCGATTCGAAGAAGTCCAACCTTCCGAGCGCAGGGAATTCGTCGAGCATGAACAGCAGACGTTGCCGGGAATCACGAGCTTGCAAATCTTCCGTCAGACGCCGGCCGATCTGGTTGACGATGAGGCGGATGAGCGGGCGCGTGCGGCTGATGTCGGAGGGCGGAACGACGAGATAGAGGGTGGCGGGATGCGCTCCGTCGATCAGATCGCGAATCCGCCAATCGCACCTTTGGGTCACCGCTGCCACGATGGGATCGCGGTAAAGTCCCAAAAAGCTCATGGCCGTCGAGAGGACGCCCGAGCGTTCGTTTTCTGCTTTGTTGAGCACCTCGCGGGCAGCAGTGGCGACAACGGGATGAACGCCGTGCTCTCCCAAATGCGGGGTCGTCAACATGGCCCAGAGGGTCTTTTCGATGGGACGGCGCGGATCGGAGAGAAAATTGGCCACCCCCGCCAGCGTTTTGTCCGGCTCTGCATAAAGCACATGCAGAATGGCGCCGACGAGGAGGGCATGACTGGTCTTCTCCCAGTGATTGCGCCGTTCCAGCGCCCCTTCGGGATCGACCAGCACATCGGCGATGTTCTGAACGTCACGGACTTCGCTTGCCCCTTGCCGCACTTCCATCAAGGGGTTGTAGGCAG
>JAGWVX010000328.1 GCA_018970685.1 Alphaproteobacteria bacterium
AGGGGCAAGAGGTTGGCTGCCGCCCGTTCAGCCCAGCTCATTGCCACCTTTCCCGACCACGTTTAGTCGTTGCCATCATCTGAAATCTCGACCCGAACCGGAATCTCGATGAGGGGCACGAGCGCCTCAAGTTGATTGCGGTAACGGCGCACAATGCGATCGTACAGATCCAAGACTCGTTTGGCCTTCACGGAAACCACCAGGGCGTATTTCAGCTGATGAGAGCGACGCGTGTCGTGTCCTTCGGCGCGTGCGTTGTAATGGATGTCGAAGACCGGCGTGTTGAGGGAACGGCCGCGGTAACTGTTTTTGGCGTGGAGGCAGTTTTCCCATTTCCACGCGTCGCGCCGAAGCTTGTCCTCGGTCACGTGGGGGCGATCCTTCCCAAAGAAATTCTTGGTAGCGGGGTGCTGCGCCTTGTCATTGGCGAACACATCCTTATTTGGCCGAAAGACGATCTCGAGGCCTGCGCGCGTGTAGTTTCCGGGGTGATGCGGATCGACATCGGTCGCAAAGCACAACGTGGCCTTGATTTCCACCATGCCTTCCAGCTGTTCCGCCGGAACAGGAATCGGGGCGCGAATGTATTTCGACGCGCTCACGGTGCCCTGGTAGACGACCCGGACAGTGTCGTCGTCACAAACGACGATGTCTTCAAGATGTCGCGCGAGACGTCCCCATCCGATTTCGGTGTGCGGGATGTCCGCTGGTTCCGCGCAATGGACGAGAAGTGCTCTGATCGCGAGCGGCCCGAGAGACGTGCCTAGGTGAGCGCGGACCCCAGCGGCCATGCGCAAGGTGGCCGGCGCCGCAAAGCTGGTACCGCCGGTCGGCTCGATCTTGGGCGCATCCTTCATCCGCACAACGAGGAATGGTCGCGCGGTCGAGCCACCGAACGAGACCAAATCGGGTTTGATGAGGCCTGGGCTTCGTCCCGGTCCGACTGAGCTGTAGCCGGCGCGGGACCAGATCATTCCGGGGCTGTCGGCGGAGCCGATGGCAAGTGCATTCACACAATCGGCAGGAACCTGGATGCGGTTGGCGCCGATGGCTTCGTCACCTTCACCACCATTTCCTACCGCGACGACCGCAAGGCATTCGCCATTGGCGAGATGCTGATCGAGGACCGCTGTCCACGGATGGATTTCGGTGTCATCGACTGGCAGCTCGGGGCCGAGGCTCAGGCTGATAAAGTCGTATCGCGAACTGGCCAGAACCGTCTGAATTCGGTCCAGAACCTCATAGAGCTCGTAGGGGTCTTGACCGGGAACCGTGTCGACCACGCGATAGTGGTGAAGCGCTGCAAACGGCCGGGAGGCCGGCTTGTTGGGTTGGAGGTGACCAAAGAGAAACGCGGACGTGACGCCGACACCGTGCTTCAGCAGCGTGTCGTCCTCGGCGCCAACGTCCGGTGCATCGATGGGGGTCGCCCATTTGGTAAGCGGATGTTTCGCCGGGAGACCGCCGTCGAAGATTGCAACACGGATTTTCGGGTCAACAGGCCCCTCTTTCGGCAGCTCTACAACATCCGAACCCACGCCTGCGGTTCGGATCGCCGGCCGCAACATGCGAAGCGGGGGCATCGGCCGGATGGCGCGTACTAGGCTGAAGGCGGCGACGTCACGCATCTTGTTGCGGGGCGCTTCGAGCTCGACGAAGCAGACGCCGCCAGCATAGAAGCGCCTTTTGAGTGGTGCCTTTATGCCGATCGTTTCCAGGTATTTTTTGAACAGGGGCAGGTAGGTGCCCTCGCCCTCGTCTTCGCTTGCGTGTAGCACGACTTCGAAAACATCGGTTGTCGCGTCATCAACATGGATCAACTTCTCACCGGCGGTGGGAACCCCGACCTCTTCAACGGATGGTAGCTGGTCTGCGCCGTCGGTGTCCGGTCGCCACGACCCGATGCGTTCCGACCACCGGCGGAACGTGCGGCGCGGCCCCATCAAGAACAACTCGGTCGTGACGACTTCTTCCGGTTCGCGGTCGCGACTTCGTTTCACGGGTACGACCCGCTTGGGGCGGCTGCCGACCGAAGTAAGCCCGACAGAGCGGAGCAATTCCGTCGGGAAATATGACTTGGCGATGTATTCCGGATTGAGAGTCAGGGTCGCGACGGCTTGATCGTCCGGGCAGGCGCCGTCTGGAAGGGCATCAAGCCTCCTCACGACATTGGCCAACATCGGCGTGATGCGCGTGCGCGCCTCCGCGAACGAGTAGGGATGTTGCTTTTCGCCGCCACCCGACTTGACTTCGATCGTGTGCGCCAGCCGTTCACCGCGCGCGAGAAGAAAGTTTCGTTTGTTCATGCATGAACCTTCTTCCTCGGGGCGGCGCCCGCGGCGCTGCCCTTTCGGATTGTGTCACGGGAAACACCGGTCAGACGTTGCGCTTCGCGCTGCGAGGTCATCCCCGATTGCTCAAGGAGACGTGCAAGCGCGATGCGATCTTTGCGCGACAGATGTTTGTCCGCACGAACTACGGTCTTTAGCTGATCGCTGAGCGAGGTTCCTGTAATTGCTGCTGAACGCCGCGCAAACATGATCTCGCGTTCTATGTCGTTATAAGATTTACCTCTGGAGGCCAGAGAGAAGATCTTGGCCCACATCCCTACTTCCGGCAGGTGTGGGGTGAGAATGCTCGTTGCAAACTGCTCGATTTGCTTCTCGCCGGGGATATCGAATTGGATGGCGAGCTCGAAGCGGCGCCAGACCGCCGGGTCGAGCAGTTCTGCGTGGTTAGTGGCGGCGACGAGGATGCCAGTGGCCGGCCAGTCGTCGACCTCCTGCAAAAGCACAGTGACGAGCCGCTTCAGCTCGCCAACTTCGCTTCGGTCGTCGCGACGCTTTGCAAGCGCGTCCAGTTCGTCGAGAAGAAGCACGCAGTCGATGCTCTTGGCGTAATCGAGGACGTGCCGGAGATTGCTGCCGGTGCGACCGAGAAAGCTGCTCATGACAGCGGCAAGATCGAGCGTGAGCAACGGCCGATCGAGTTGCCGTGCTAGCCACTTCGCAGCCATTGTCTTGCCAACCCCAGGCGGGCCAGTAAACAAGATCGTGCGCGTCGGCTGCAGGCCAGCTTTGATGAGCGCGTCCGGTTCATGCCGCTCAATGACAACCTGCTGCAGACTCGCCTCAACGTCTGGCGTGAGGATCATTTCGTGGTCGAGCGTCACGTCGTTTTCAACGCGAAGAAGATGAAGGCGCGAATCGATGTCAACGGGCAGCGGCGTGTCCGACTGGCGGCGCAGCGGAGACGCCCGCGTCGGAGATTCCCGAAGCAGCGCCGATAGGCTCTCCGCCATGGTCGGAAATTCCGAGCGATAGCGTTTCATCGCCCGGTGGACGAGGAGTTGAACATCTTGTGGCCTGCCGGTAAGGGCGAGGCGCGCGAGTTGGACGAAATCGCCCGCAATCTGTGAGGTGTCTTTGGTCATGCTTGCAGTATAGTGCGAATGGGCTAATTTTCAATTATAATCTGAAAAGTAGGCCAATATATTGAATTATGTATTATAATCAGTACATTATAATTGGACTAGTTATTAGAGATCAGCGAAATCGTGGGGTCCAATCGTCGTCCGCCGCAT
>JAGWVX010000329.1 GCA_018970685.1 Alphaproteobacteria bacterium
AGGTGTTCGAAAGCCAAGCCGTTGCGACTCAGATCGTCATAAGCCTTCGCGAGCGCGAAATGGAGCTCGACCTTTTGGTCGTCCGGTATCGTGTCCTCGTCTCGTGCCAATTTTTCCAGCGCCGCGAGACGCGAATCGCCTTCGCTGAACCGTTCGGTCTCCGCTAAGGCACGATGATAAGCTGGACGCGTTGGCGACAGCGCTATGGCGCGTTCGAACGCCCGGCGCGCATCCGTGGCGCGTCCCAGCTGCTTCATGACAGTGCCGATTCCGAAATGGGCTGCCGAGCATCTTGGATCGATGGCAAGCAATTTCTCGAACGCGGCCTGCGCTTCGACATGCCGCCCGAGGATGCTCAACGCGTCACCCAATCCCGTGAGCGCTCTCGCGTTATCTGGACCTGTGGCCAGCGCCTGCCCGAATCGAAGAACGGCATCTTCATAGTGCCCTAGGATCAGACAAACGTTGCCAAGATTCGTCAATGCGTCGCTAAAATCCGGCTTCAGCGTCAACGCCGCTTCGAATTCCTGTGCAGCTTCTTCGTGCCGCCCCAACCACGAAAGAGTCAACCCAAGATCGTTGCGGAACCCCGCGTCCTGCGGAGCTGCGGAAACCGCTAATCGAAAAAGTGCCGCCGCTTCTGCAATCCGCCTGGTGTGGACGCAGATCACGCCCAAGCCGTGCGACGCGCCAGGATGACGGGGGGAGGCATACAATGCTGCCCGGTAATGCTGTTCGGCTTCGGCCAACTTGTTCTGGCGATGCATAGCTATTGCGGCTTCATAATTCCGCCGAGCGGCAAGTTCGTGGTTGGCGTCAGTCATGGCGCCTATTGTATTGCGCAGATTGTCCGGTTTGTCGCCTCCGCGGACCGATGCACGGAGAGACGATGTGAGTGGGGCGTTCCATGGAATCTGTCCGGTGCCCTATCAGCGAATGGAATCTCGCAGACGCCCGGCAGACGCAGGGTGGCTTCAAAGGGCCCAGAAAACCTGAACCGGCGTCGTAGTCTGCTGAAGCACGGCGCGGACCGGCATCGCCATCGCGTCGTTCGCTGCCATGGCTTTCTGTAGGGCCGTCATTTTGCCTTTGCCTCGGATTAAAATGACTATGAGCCGGGAACTAAGGATCGCACGCAGCGTCAAAGACATGCGCTCGCCAGCTTGTGCCAGATTTCTCGGGCGTATCGAACGAACGAGCGCGGGATGGTCCGCGTCCAGCGCCTCGGCCAATCCGTCGGCATGCGGGTATAAGGAAGCCGTGTGACCGTCGACTCCCATGCCCAACAAAGTTACGTCGAACGGTCTGGCGATAGCGCTAATCGCGCGGTGCACTCTCGCTTCGGCGTCTCGGGCGGTGGCGTCGGCCGTTTTCAGCGGAAACAGCTGCGCGGCGGCAGCTCCGTCTTGGAGCAGCCAAGTACGTATAAGTTTTTCGTTGCTGCCATCCGTCATCGGCGGTACCCAACGCTCGTCCGAAAAGGTCAGATCCAGCTTCGACCAGTCGAGGTCCGCGGATTGCAGGCGGGCATAAAGCTCGATCGGCGTTGTGCCGCCGGACGCGATGAAACTTGCCCGTCGCCCGGCACCGATAGCGTTTGTTAATCGCGTGGTGATTTCGGAAAGAAGCGCGTCCGTCATTTCCTCGCGATTTTTAAAGAAACGTTCTTCGATACCGCCGGTGCTGAGCTTGCTCATTCCAATCATGTCCGCCGTATCGCGTGTGCCAATATTAGGAAGCCAGTAGGGGACGACCGCCGACCCAGGTTTGCACGGCGTCCAGCTTTTCGGTCAGCAGCACGAGGTCGGCGCGGTACCCCGGCGCTATGCGGCCGAGCTTTTGTTCGAGGCCCAGGAAAGCCGCTGGATTGAAACTTGCCATGCGTGCGGCAGTCGCAAGATCGACTCCAAGAAGCGAAATCGTGTTGCGGACGGCGGCAGCCATGTCGAGATCCGAACCTGCCAACGTTCCGTCCGGCGCAACGCAGACGCCGCCTTTCACGGTGATCGTGCGGCCTTGCAGCGCGAAGGATTTCGCCGGCGAACCTACGCTCGGCATGGCATCCGTAATGAGCATCAGCCGCTCGTCACCCTTGCAGCGCAAGGCGATGCGCAGCACGGCTGGGTGCACGTGATGCCCGTCAACGATGATGCCGCACCAGCTCTCCCGATCATCGAGCGCTGCGCCGACGACGCCTGGCGCCCGGCTGGTCAGCGGGGACATGGCATTGAAGAGATGCGTGAACCCTCTTACGCCGCTTCGCAAGGCGCTTTGCACGACGTCGAAATTTGAGTCGGTGTGCCCGGCCGACACGATCACGCCGGCGTTGGCCAGAGCGCGTATTGTCTGCGGCGTCGTCGTCTCGGGCGCCAGTGTCAGCAGAGTTTTGCCGCGTTTAAGCGAAGTCAGCAGCTCGAATGCCTCTGTGTCGAGTGCGCGAAATTTCGACGCGTCATGGATGCCCTTGCGGGCTGAGTTCAGAAACGGGCCCTCGATATGTATGCCGAGAACGCCCGGGACGCTGGCTTCGATTGCGGTATCGACGGCGGTGATGGCCGCCCTGATAGCTGTGAGATCGGCGCTGATGATGGTTGGCAGAAAACCGGCGGTGCCGAACTTTGCGTGAGCCGCACCGATGGTTTTGATCGCGTCGACGGTCGGTGCATCGTTGAAAAGGATACCTCCACCGCCATTGACTTGAACGTCGATGAAGCCAGGCAGTAGAATCCCGCCGCGCAGATCATACTGCGCCACTTCAGCCGGCAGGGCATTCATTGGAACGACCGCGCGGATGTGACCTTCGCCAAGCAGCACGGCTTGGCCATCCGCAATGCCGTGGTCGGACAGAATGCGGCCGTTTACGAGTGCAATCATCATCAAACTGTCTCGGTGACCTTATTCAGATGGGGAGGGGAGTCCGGATCGAGGCCGCGGGCGCGCGAGAGCGCCTCGGCCATCCGGTAGAAACTTTGAATGAAAAGGATGGGTTCTAGAATCGGATTTGCCGCAAGGGTCGGTAGTACCGTTGCCTGGGGATGAGAAAATCCGGCAAGTAATATGTCAGCATGGTTCGTCGTGAAGCGGCCGATCAGCTCGTTGATGCTGTCGCGCGTTTCATCGGCCTGCGACATGACAAATACCGGAAATCCGTCCTTTATCAGGGCCATCGGACCGTGCATCACCTCTGCGGCACTGAATGCTTCGGCATGCAACGAACATGTCTCCTTGAACTTGAGAGCAGCCTCTTGCGCCGTTCCGAAGCCCAAGCCTCGGCCGATAACGTAGAGATCATGGGCGGATTTCAATCTCGTGACTGCCGCCCCCCAGTCGAATTGCCAAGCCTTTGCGAGAAACTTCGGCAGCTCATTCAACGCCTTCAGCAAGACGTCGTCCTCCAGCCACGTGGCGGCCAAATGGGCGATTGCAACATTTGTCGCGATGAAAGATTTGGTTGCGGCAACGCTCAACTCTGGTCCGGCATGTAGCGGGACCACGGCATCCGCAAGGCAGGCGAGCGGTGAGCTCTCGACGTTGACGAAAGCGACGGTGAAAGCGCCAGCCCGCTTCGCCGCT
>JAGWVX010000330.1 GCA_018970685.1 Alphaproteobacteria bacterium
AGATGCACAAGGTGCGCCGCGCCATCCGTGACGGACGACAAACGCAATTGCTGCATACCGTCCGAGACCGCGGATATCTGCTGTCGCCGCGTCGTCCCAACCGTCGCCTAAACTCGGCATAAATTATCTCGCGCAGCGGAAAAAATTATGCGGTGTCTGGTTATTGGAAAGCAGGTTTCGCCGCTCGGCCGCCTAAGCCAATATCTCAAGGAACGAGGTTGGCAGCTGCACAACGTTTCCTCGCCCGCGTCGTTAAAGGCCGACGGTCAAGCTGCCATAGCCGCCGATTTGACAATCATGGAATGCGGCGAAGACGATAATGCACTCAAAGCAAATATCGTCGCCGTCCGCAACGCTTCCCGTAATACCATTATATTGGTCGTCGGAGATTTCTCGACGTCCGCACGCACGCACGCGCTGTCACACGGCGCAAGCGAATTCGTCCCGCATGATATTCCTCTGCGCTTATTTCAAGCACGCATCACGGCGCTGCTCCGCTTGCGCTCCGACCTTTCGGATCTTCTCTATAAGACGGGCAGCCTTATCGTCGACGTCCTGCATCGTCGGGTATATGACGATCATCACGAATTGCATCTTTCACATATGGAATTTCAATTGCTCGTTGCGCTCGTGCAGAATTGCGGGAAGACACTTTCGCGCAGCGAAATCATCGAGAAATTGTGGGGCAACGGCGGAAGAACCGAGGACAACACGCTGGAGAACCATGTTTCCCGCTTGCGCGGCAAGCTGCCAAGGCCGACGGGACAGCGCATTGTGACCGTTCGCGGAGTTGGATACCGCTTTGAGGCGTCATAGGGCCGTTGTCGATACCCGAATGGGCCGCCTTAATAGATAAAATCCGCCGAAGACATTGCCGTCGCCTGCCAGCAAACCCTGCCGTGCCGGTGCTGCAATCTCTTTGTATAAAGTATATCATGTGGCGGTCGGGCGATGGGAAATGCGATAGGTAAATAATGGCGATTGTCGTAAAGACGCTTTCAGAACAGATATACACCGTGGTCCGGGACAGGCTCGTTTCGGGAGAGTTGCCCGCCAATGCGGCGATCAAACAGGACGCATTGGCCCGGCAACTCGGCGTCAGCAAGATTCCGCTTCGCGAGGCTTTTGCGCGCCTGGAACGCGACGGCCTGCTTCTTTCGGTAACGAACCGGGGCTTCTTCGTGCCGCCCATGTCGGCTGACGAAGCTGAGGAGGTTTATGCGCTGCGGCTGAAGATCGAGCCGGAGGCTGCCGGACGTGCTGCGAAGACGGCGACGGACAAAGACCGGCAGGCTGCCCGCGAGGCGCTGCGGGCGCTCCAGGAGGCGAAGGCCGGCGACAAAACGACGTCGGGCCGTCTTCACCGCGCGTACCACATGGCGCTGGTGCAGCCGACGCGGCATAAGATCACCGTCCATTTCATCGAGCGCCTGCATATCGTCGCAGAGCGCTATGTGAACAAGCATCTGGAGCCGACCGGCCGCGAGAACCGCGCCCGGCGCGAGCACAAGGCGATCTTGGAGGCCTGGATGTCGGGACAATCGAAGACGGTTCGCACCATGATGCACGACCATATCAGCTCGACGCTCAAAGACCTGCGCAAACAATTCGAAATCGAAAAGGCACTGGCCAGCTGAGCGCCCAACTTCACCGCGACAACCCACGCCCCGTAACAGCGAATTTCTTCGCGTCATCCGGCGCCGCACGATAATCGATTCCCGCCGTGTGCATATTGACCATCGTGACGATCGATCTTGACCGCAGGAGTCACGGCGATCTTACGTGACCGAGAAACCGGCCGCAAAAACATCTGCCTGGTCTACCCAGATTGTGTTGAATCCCGTCGCGATAGCGGAACCTTGTATGGAGGGAATGATGGCGGGCGTTCCGTTCAACTCGGTCAAGCTCTCGACCCGGCCGACAAAGCGGCTCCCGATGTAACTTTCGTGCACAAAACGGTCGCCCGGCTTGAGGCGCCCCTGCCAGACTAAATGTGCCAACCGCGCCGACGTGCCGGTGCCGCAAGGGCTGCGATCGATGCCGGCCTCGCCGTAGAAGACCGCGTTGCGCCCGTCGGCTCCTTCGGAACGGGGACGATCCGCCCAGAGCACATGGCTCACGCCGTGGATCCTAGGATCGAGCGGATGCACCGGATCGCAGACGGCCTGCAATTGGGCGCGGATCGTGCGGCTGAGTTCCTTTAGCCGGGAAGCACCCAGATCGTCAAGGCCTATGTAGGGGCCCTGCGGTTCAATAATGGCGTAGTAATTCCCTCCATAGACAATGTCGGTCACGATCGAACCAAAGCCGGGAACGTGGATCCGGACTCCGGAAGCGGCGACGTAGGCGGCGACGTTGCGTATCCGCACCCAGGCGACCTTGTTTCCCTCAACGGCATATTCGATGTCGATGATCCCCGCGGGAACTTCGACCTTGAGCGCGCCCTCTCTGCGCGGGACGATGAGCCCATGCTCGATACCGAAGGTAACAATGCCGATCGTACCGTGACCGCACATCGGCAGGCAGCCGCTCGTTTCCATGAAGAGAATGCCGACGTCTGTGTCGTCGCGCGTCGGCGGATAAAGAAAGCCGCCCGACATCATGTCGTGTCCGCGCGGCTCAAAGCAGAGACCGGTGCGGATCCAGTCGAAGCGGGCGAGAAAATCCAGGCGCCGCTCAGCCATACCGGCGCCGTGCAGCAGCGGCGCGCCGCCGACCACCAGCCGGACCGGGTTGCCGGCGGTATGCCCATCGATGCAGAAGAACGTGTTCTTCATCTCAGCGATTTTGCCGTTTCAGGCGGCACCGTACAACGTCTTGCCCGGTCTGGTCGCGGCTGCCTTTTCGACCAACGCCATGACTTCGGCCCGGCGCGCGCCGCGCAATGGCAAGCGCGGCATGCGCACGCGTTCGCTGCCTCGGCCCATCATCTGCTCCGCCAATTTGATTGACTGCACCAAGTCGTGCTCGGCGTCGAGATGCAGGAGCGGCATGAACCAGCGATAGATGAGGCGCGCCTCGGCAAAGTCGCCTTGTGCCAGCGCCCGCATTAACGCCACGGATTCTGCCGGGAAGGCGCTCGTCAATCCGGAAACCCAGCCCTTGGCACCGAGCATGAGACCTTCGAGCGCCACGTCATCGAGGCCGGCCATCAGAATGTAACGGTCGCCGAACGCGTTGATGACGTCGGTGAAACGGCGGGAGTCCGGCGCACTTTCCTTGATCGCCACGATATTGGGAAGCACCGCGAGCCGCTCGAGCAGCTTGAGGCTGACCTGTGCGCGATATGCCGGCGGATTGTTGTAGAGCATGATCGGCAACGACGTCGCTTCGGCAACCATCCGGAAATGTTCGAAGAGTTCGTCTTCGGTCGGCACATAGACCATGGCCGGGAGCACCATCAGCCCGTCGACGCCGACAGCCTGCGCATCCTGCGCAAAACGGACGGCGCGCGCGGTCGTGAGCTCGGACACGCCGGAGATGACCGGCACGCGTCCGACGCCCACTTCATGGGCGGCATCGAGCACGATGCGTTTCTCCTCGGCCTCGAGGGAATTATTCTCGCCACAG
>JAGWVX010000331.1 GCA_018970685.1 Alphaproteobacteria bacterium
CGTGCCGGCCTCAATGTCTGCACCTATGCCGAGGGCGTGCCCGATCCTCTGCTCCGCAAGGCAATCGAACTCAACGGCTTTGAAGAGCGCCGCCATCGCCATGTGCTGGCCAATCTGGTCGAGGCCTATGGCATCAAGCTGGCGCCGGAACCGGTCTATCCGCGGCCCAAGGACCCGGAATGGGCTTTCATGGTGACGGGCTACAGCGAATGTATCGACAGCTTCTTCGCCTTCGGCCTGTTCGAAGCGGCGAAGCGGACGGGGTTCTTCCCGGAAGCGCTGGTCGATACCTTCGAGCCGGTGATCCACGAAGAGGGCCGGCACATTCTCTTCTACGTGAACTGGGTGGCCTGGCACCGCCGCAACATGCCGCTATGGCGACGGCCGTGGTTCGAGCTGAAAGTGCTGGCGGTGTGGGCGTTCCTGATCTGGGAACGGTTGGGCATCGCCTCGAATCTGGAACACGGCGTGCAGGACAACAACTTCACGGTCAACGGCGCGGAGCAACTCGGTGTCGAGCTGAACCCCGCCGAGCTGTTGGATCTGTGCCTGTCGGAGAACGACCGGCGGCTGTCCGCTTACGACGCGCGGCTGCTGAGGCCCAGATTCATTCCGGCCATGGTCCGTATCGCGCGCCGCTTCATGCACTAACCGACGCAGACGGGCGCCTATGAAACTCGGCGCCATTCTCGCATTGCTCGCCGGGCTGGCCGTTGCGGTCGTCCTGGTGCTGCATGTCGGCGCCGGATCGGTGTTCGATGCGATCGCCAGAGTGGGTTGGGGCGGCTTTGCCTTGATCGTGTTGAGCGGTCTCGGCGTGATCGCCTTTCTGGGTACCGCCTGGTACGCGCTGCTGTCGGATCACGCGCCCTGGCCGGTGTTCTTCGCCGCCCGCCAGTTGCGCGATTCCGCGAGCGACATCCTTCCCTTCACGCAATTCGGCGGCATGGTGATCGGCGCGCGCGCCGTGATCCTGGGCGGCGTGGCGCCGCCGCGCGCCTTCGCCTCGACGATGGTCGACGTGACGACGGAACTGATGGCGCAGATCGCCTTCATCGTGCTGGGATTGATGCTGGGCATCGCGCAGCTGCGCGCCAGCGCCGCCATGGCGCCTTATGCCGACGGATTGATCCTGGGCACGGCGCTGCTGATACCGGGCATCGCGGCCTTTGTGGTGCTGCAGCGGCGCGGCAGTTCGCTGGCCGAGAAGCTGGCGGGCCGTCTTTTGCCGGCTGCGGTCAGTCATACCGAGGCGTTCACGAAGGCGCTGAAGAGCCTCTATGCCGATCCGGTGCGGCTGGCGCTGTCCGCGACGGCGCATCTCTGCGGCTGGATTTCCAGCGGCGTGTGGATATGGATCGTCATGCGGTTGGCCGGCGCGCATATCGACGTGCTGTCCGCCATCGCCATCGAGAGCCTGCTTGGCGCGCTGCGCAGCGTCACCGTCTTCATTCCCTCGGCGATCGGCGTGCAGGAAGCCGGTTACGCGGCGCTGGCGCCGGTGTTCGGCATGGGGCCGGAGGTCGGTCTCGCCGTGTCGCTGCTCAAGCGCGCGCGCGACGTCGCGGTCGGCATGCCGGTACTGCTTGCCTGGCAGATCATCGAGGGCAGACGCGCCTTCGGCCAGCCGAATGGAAGCGCGCCGCGATGAGCGAACTGGCCTTCGTCACCGGCGCTTCGGGATTCGTCGGCTCCGCGTTGGCGCGCGTTTTGGCAGGGAAGGGATTTGCGCTGCGCCTCGCGGTGCGCGCCGCCAGCCGGCGCGACAATCTGGAAGGACTGACGGCGGACGTCGTCGCCGCCGACATGCGCGACGAAGATGCGCTGATCAAGGCGATGAAAGACGCGCGCTACGTTTTTCACGCCGCCGCCGATTACCGGCTGTGGGCGCGCGATCCGTCCGAGATCGTGCGCAACAATCTGGAAGGCACGCGAGCGGTGATGCGCGCGGCGCAGGCGGCGGGCGCGGAGAAGATCGTCTACACCAGCAGTGTGGCGACGCTCAAACCGCATGACGACGGAACGCCGGCCGACGAAACCTGCCGCCATAGCGAAGACAGCGC
Source organism: Alphaproteobacteria bacterium (assembly GCA_018970685.1). Taxonomy (GTDB): domain Bacteria; phylum Pseudomonadota; class Alphaproteobacteria; order Micropepsales; family Micropepsaceae; genus Rhizomicrobium. Next base: position 2,064 of record JAGWVX010000331.1, read on the forward strand.
CATCGGCGCTTACAAGAAGAGCAAGGTGGTCGCAGAGCGGCTGGTCGAACGCATGGTGACGGACGAGGGCTTGCCGGCGGTTATCGTCAGCCCCTCGACGCCCATCGGTCCCCGCGACATCAAACCGACGCCGACCGGACGTATCATCGTCGAGGCGGCACTGGGGCGCATTCCCGCCTTTGTCGATACGGGACTGAACCTCGTGCACGTCGACGACGTGGCAATGGGGCATCTTCTGGCACTGGAGCGCGGCCGCATCGGCGAGAACTACATCCTGGGCGGGCAGGACGTGGCCTTTCGCGACATGGTGGGCGCCATCGCCAAGCTCGCAAACCGACGCGCGCCCACGCTCGGTTTGCCGCGCGGACCGCTTTATCCGTTGGCCTATGCGGCGGAGGCGCTCGCACAAGTCACGGGTAAGGAGCCGTTCATCACCGCGGATGCGCTGAAAATGGCGAAGTACCGCATGTTCTTCAACTCGGCGAAGGCTGAGCGCGAACTCGGTTACCGGGCGCGGCCTTATCAGCAGGCGCTGATCGACGCGCTCGCCTGGTTCCGCATGTCGGGGTATCTGACATGATCGCCGCTGCGCTTATCACGTTTTTGTCGCTGGCGATCTGGCTGGCGCTGTTGCTCGGCCGCGGCTTCTTCTGGCGCATTCGAGAACGCGACGATTGCGACCTGCCGCCCGAACCGGCGGCTTGGCCGTCCGTCGTTGCCGTGGTTCCCGCGCGTAACGAGGCCGACGTCATCACCCGCTCGGTCGGCAGCCTGCTGGCGCAGGATTATCCCGGCAGTTTTCGCGTCATCCTGGTCGACGACCAGAGCGGCGACGGCACCGGACATGCCGCGCGCGCCCTCGACCATGAGCGCCTGACGGTGCTGAACGGCGCGGCCCATCCCGCCGGCTGGACGGGAAAGCTGTTCGCCGTCAGCCAGGGCGTCGCCGCGGCCGGCCGGACGCCCGATTATCTCTGGCTCACCGACGCCGATATCGCGCACACGCCGGACAATCTGCGCCGGCTGGTGGCGCGCGCCGAGAAGGACAAGCTGGCGCTCGTCTCGCTGATGGCCAAACTGAATTGCGAAAGCTTCGCCGAGCATTTTCTCATCCCGGCTTTCGTCTTCTTCTTCGGCATGCTGTTTCCCTTCGCCTGGGTGAATAACCGGCGCCGGCGCACGGCCGCTGCGGCCGGCGGCTGCATGCTGGTGCGCCGCAACGCGCTGGAACGCGCCGGCGGCATCGAAGCCATCCGTACAGAGATCATTGACGATTGCGCGCTTGGCCGGACGCTGAAGGCGCAGGGAGCGATCTGGCTTGGGCTCACCGAGCGCGCCGTCAGCCTGAGGCCCTATGCGCATGTCGGCGACATTCGCCACATGGTGTCGCGCTCGGCCTATGCGCAGCTGCAGTATTCGCCCGTGCTGCTGGCTGGGACGGTGCTGGGCATGGCTCTCCTCTACGTCGCGCCGCTGGCGGGGCTTGCCGCGGGCGGGCTGGCGGCG
>JAGWVX010000332.1 GCA_018970685.1 Alphaproteobacteria bacterium
CCCCGGTTGCTAGCAAGGTATGAATTCTTAGCACGGCAAAAGACCCATGTCCGTCGACAAGGACACCGTCCGGCGTATCGCCAAACTCGCCCGGCTGGCCCTGGAAGAAGAGCGCGTGGAACCCATGGTCCAGGAGCTGAACGGCATCCTGAACTGGGTGGAACAGCTCAAGGAAGTGAATGTGGACGGCGTCCCGCCCCTGACCAGCGTGGTCGAGCACGGGCTGAAGATGCGCGACGACGTCGTGACCGACGGCAACGTCGCCGATGCGCTGATGGTGAACGCGCCGGGCGGCGAGGATCACTTCTTTGTCGTGCCGAAGATGGTCGAATAATGGCGCTTCCCTCAAACCCGACTGATTTTACTCTGGCCGAGGCGCGCGAAGCCGTTTCGTCCAAGAAGATTTCCTCGCGCGAGCTAACCGGCGCCTTCGTCAAGGCCGTAGAAACGGCGCGTCCCCTGAATGCTTTCGTGACGGAAACGTCGGACCGCGCGCTCGATATGGCGGTTGCATCCGACGCGCGCATCGCCAAGGGCGACATCCGTCCGCTCGAAGGCCTGCCGCTGGCGATCAAGGATCTGTTCTGCACCAAAGGCGTGCGCACCACGGCGGGCAGCAACATCCTGTCCAATTTCGTGCCGCCTTATGAATCGACCGTATCGCAAAACCTCTGGGACGCCGGCGCGGTCATGCTCGGCAAGACCAACATGGACGAGTTCGCTATGGGGTCGTCGAACGAGACGAGCTATTTCGGGCCGGTGACCAGCCCGTGGCGCGCACGCGCTTCGAACGCCAAGATGGTGCCGGGCGGCTCATCGGGCGGTTCGGCGGCGTCGGTGGCTGCAAATCTGTGCCTGGCCGCGACGGGAACCGACACCGGCGGATCGATCCGCCAGCCGGCGGCGGTCAGCGGCACTGTCGGCATCAAGCCGACTTACGGGCGCTGCTCGCGCTGGGGCATCGTGGCGTTCGCCTCTTCTCTCGATCAGGCCGGGCCGATGACGCGCACGGTGCGCGATGCGGCCATCCTGTTGAAAGCAATGGCGAGCGTCGATCCTAAGGATTCCACCAGTGTCGACATGCCGGTGCCGGATTACGAAGCGGGGCTGGAAGCCGGGGTGAAGGGACTGCGCATCGGTATTCCCAAAGAGTACCGCGTCGACGGCGCGCCGCCCGAGATCGACGCATTGTGGAGCCAGGGCGCGGAATGGCTGAAGGCGCAGGGCGCCGAGGTCGTCGAGGTCTCGCTGCCGCACACCAAATACGCACTGCCCACTTATTATATTGTGGCGCCGGCGGAGGCCTCGTCGAACCTCGCACGGTACGACGGCGTGCGCTATGGCCACCGCGCCAAGAACGCGCGCGATATCATTGATCTTTATGAGAAAAGCCGTGGTGAAGGGTTCGGTTCCGAGGTCAAGCGGCGCATCTTGATCGGCACCTATGTGCTGTCGTCGGGCTATTACGACGCTTATTACCTTCGGGCCCAGAAGCTACGCACCCTGATCGCCCGCGATTTCACACAAGCCTTTCAGAAATGCGACGTGCTGCTGACGCCGGCGACGCCGGGGCCGGCCTTCGCCATCGGCGAAAAGACCGCCGATCCGGTGTCGATGTATCTCAACGACGTGTTCACGGTGACGGTAAACCTTGCCGGCCTGCCTGGTCTTGCCGTGCCGGCGGGCCTGACGGCGGGCGGTTTGCCGCTCGGCCTGCAGCTCATCGGCAAGGCATTCGATGAAACCACCGTGCTGCGCGTCGGCCGTGCGGTCGAAACCGCGGCGAATTTCACAGCCAAGCCAGAGCGTTGGTGGAGGGCCGCATGAGCAGCAACGGCTCCAAATACATCCAGGGTTCCACCGGTCCGTGGGAAATCGTGATCGGTCTGGAGGTCCACGCTCAGATCTTGTCGAACGCCAAGCTGTTTTCCGGCGCGGCCACGGAATTCGGCGCCGAGCCAAACTCGCAGGTCAGCTTCGTCGATGCGGCGATGCCTGGCATGCTGCCGGTCATCAACAAGAAATGCGTCGAACAGGCGGTGCGCACCGGCCTCGGACTGAAGGCGAAGATCAATCTTTTCAGCGTCTTCGACCGGAAGAACTACTTCTATCCCGACCTGCCGCAGGGCTATCAGATTTCACAGTACAAGAGCCCCGTCGTCGGCGAAGGCGAGGTGCTGATCGATCTGCCGAACGGCGAGACGGCGCGGGTCGGCATCGAGCGGCTGCATATGGAGCAGGACGCAGGCAAGAGCCTGCACGACCAACATCCCGATCATTCTTACGTCGATTTGAACCGCTCGGGCGTGGCGCTGATGGAGATCGTCAGCCGTCCCGACATGCGTTCCAGCGAGGAAGCGGCGGCCTTCCTCAAGAAATTGCGCGCCATCGTGCGTTATCTGGGTACTTGCGACGGTAACATGGACGAAGGCTCGATGCGCGCGGACGTCAATGTGTCGGTGCGCAAGCCCGGCGCACCGCTGGGCACGCGTTGCGAGATCAAGAACGTGAATTCCGTACGCTTCGTGGGGCAGGCGATCGAATACGAGGCGCGCCGGCAGGTGGATATCCTGGAATCCGGCGGCACGATCACGCAGGAGACCCGTCTGTTCGACTCCCGCGCCGGCGAAACGCGATCCATGCGCTCCAAGGAAGAAGCGCATGATTACCGGTACTTCCCGGATCCCGATCTGCTTCCGCTGGTGCTGGAGCAGGCCTGGGTGGACAACATCGCCGCGTCGCTGCCGGAACTGCCGGACGAGAAGCGCGCGCGGTTCATCGCGATGGGGCTGTCGGCCTATGACGCCACCGTTCTCGTCGCCGAAAAAGAGAGCGCGGATTATTTCGAGGCCATGCTGGCCGCTGGCGCGGACGCCAAGGCTTCCGCTAACTGGTTGAACAACGAGTATTTTGGGCGCCTCAACAAGGCGGGGCTCGCAATTTCCGACGGACCGGTGGCGGCGGCGGCGAACAGCGCGATCGTGCAGATGGTTTCCGGGGGCGTCATCTCTGGAAAGATCGCCAAGGATGTCTTGGATATCGTTTGGGCGGAAGGCAGCGACCCGCGCACCATCGTCGAGAGCCGCGGACTGAAGCAGGTGACCGACACCGACGCCATCGAGACGGCGGTCGATGCGGTCATCGCCGCAAATCCGGACAAGGTCGCGGCGGCGCAAGCGAAGCCGCAAATGGTCGGCTGGTTCGTCGGTCAGGTGATGAAATCCACCGGCGGGAAAGCCAATCCGGCGTCCGTAAATGCGATTCTAAAAAAGCGACTCGGACTGCCGGAAGAAGGGTGATTCGCGCATTTGCAAGCAAACGGACCCGGAAAGCCCGGTTTTCCGCCAAAATCGTCAGTAAACTGATGAAGCGCAAATAATGCAGTAAAATCCGATGTTTTATGACACAAGCGCGAAGGGCGGAATCCGCCAGGAATAGGATAGTATTGCATTCTTTCGCGCAACCCACTCATATTATTCGCGTTTTGGGGGGCGGCATGAGTCGCCCGACCCGGACGAACGTAAGAGGAGTCCTACTCATGCCAAAAGTTGCAAAGAAGAAGACG
>JAGWVX010000333.1 GCA_018970685.1 Alphaproteobacteria bacterium
CGCCGGTTTTCACCGCCGCCCGGCCGCCGGAGGCGCGCATGATGATCGTGCAGGCGCGTCCGGTTCCGGCGACAAGTTCGGGGTAGGCGAGCATACTGCGCAAGATCCTTGCCGCTCCCGGTGTCTTGTGTCCCGCCAGCTTGGCGAGTGCCCGTGCGAAGCCTGACAGCGGCAAGGCGAAGTTCGGCGCTGCGCAACCGTCGATGCCCCAGGGTAACTCCGTCACCCCTGAAACAATCTGAAGCGATGTAGCCACCGCCTGCTGCACTGGATGTTCTATCCGTTCATATCCAGACGTTGCCACATTCCAGTGCCGCGCCAAGGTAAGAAACCCGGCATGTTTACCGGAGCAATTGTTCTGGAATTTCGATGGGTTCCGACCAACTCTTAACATTTCTTCCAAAGTAGGTTCATGGCGCGGCGCTTGCGGTCCGCAGGCCAGATCGTTCTCACTCAGACCGATTCGTGTGAGCCACGAGGCAACGCGTTCGGTGTGCATCGTTTCGCCGGAATGGGAGGCGCAAGCGAGCGCCACTTCCTGATCGCTGAGGCCGAAAGCGTCCGCGGCGCCCGACTCGATCAACGGCAGCGCTTGAATCGGCTTCAGCGACGAGCGCGGATAGACCGGTGTCTCGATATCGCCGAGCGCAAAGCGAATCGCCCCGTCGGCATCGGCGATGGCAATCGAGCCGCGATGAATACTCTCGACCCGATCGGCACGCGTCACTTCGACAAGAATGGGGTTTGGCACACCGATCTCCGCGTCCTTCGACAAGCTTCGGATGAGGGCTTATCTATGATTCCTCGCGCCGACCATGTCTAGGCACGAGGGGCACTTGCAAGTGGCGAGATCACAATGCGCGGCTATTTCGCAGCGGGCGTCGATGGCATCTCAAAGCCGATGAATCTCGGCAATCTCATGCGCATTGCCCATGCCTTCGACGCAAGTTTCTTCTTCACTGTTAACGCTCAGGTAAAGCTGTCCGACGTCCAGTCCGACACTTCGCGTACGCAGCACACTGTGCCGGTGTACATGTTTCCGACCGTCGAAGAATTCCGCCTGCCCGTCGGCTGCCGATTGGTCGGGGTCGAGATCACCGACGACGCCAACGAATTGCCGCGCTTCCGTCATCCGCAGCGCGCTGCTTACGTCTTTGGCGGCGAGCGCACGTCGTTATCCGAGCCGGTGCTGAAGCGCTGCGAGTTTGTGGTCAAGATTCCCACGCGCTTCTCGATCAATGTCGGCATGGCGGGCGCCATCGTTCTGTACGACCGACTAATCAGCCTTGGAGGTTATCCCGGCCGGCCTATTGCGCCAGGACGTGCGGTAGCCGATATTCCGCCGTCGCATAAATGGGGCGCACCGATCATTCGGACGACGAAAGCGTAAGGTGCGCTTGACTGCGTTCGTTTGAGACGGCGGTAATTACTCTACTTGTTCGTGGGTCTCGTGTATCCCGCCGCCGCATAGATGGCGTCGATGCAGGCCATGTTGGCGATGGCATCCGCACCGCCAGTCAGCGGCTTCGCGTCGCGTAGCATCACGTCGCCGACATGGGCAAGTTGCGTCGCATAGGTTGACGGTCCGTTGGCCGGCTCCTCGCGTCTTTTGCCTTCGGTCTCGACGGTAAACCGGCAACCTTCCTGAGGTGAGACGTAGTTGGAGATTTCCAGCGTTCCTTTCTCGCCCGTGATCCGCAGCGGCGCCTTGAAGGCCGGCGATTTCATCGAAGTGTGTATCTTCGCGCGCAGCCCGTTGGGGAACTGAAGCTCCGCCACTGTCGTCTCGTCCACGCCGCGCACGATCGTGCATCGGGCCGAGGTCACGACGGGTTCGCGAGCAGCGATGGTGCGCAGCGCGTGCACGCAATAGCAGCCAAGATCCATCAGGGCGCCGCCGCCTTGGGCCGGAATCCAGCGCAGCTCTGTCGGCGTATAGAGAATCTCCACGTCGAATATCGCTTCTGCCTCAATCAGCTTGCCCAGCTCGCCGGACGCCACGATCTCCGCGGCGCGCCGCATCACCCGGTGGAATCTGTTGTGGAAAGCCTCGATGAGCGGCAGCTTGGCGTCCTCCGCTGTTGTGGTCATGCCCTGGGCTTCCGCAGCGTTCATCGCGAAAGGCTTTTCGCACAGCACGGCCTTGCCGGCCTTGAGCGCCGCAAGCGACCACTCTCGATGCGCGGCATGTGGCAGCGCCACGTAGACGAGGTCGACATCCTCGCACGTGATCAATGCCGAATATCCATCTGCCACTAAGGGAATATCGGTTTCCGCCGCAAAAGCCTGGGCACGCCCCTTGTCACGCGCCGCAACCGCCACTATCTGAAATTCGGGGTTGTCTCTCGCCGGGCCGATCACCGCCTTGGGTGCGATGCGCGCCGCCCCAAGAATTCCAACGCGTATAATTTGCATAGCCGTTTCCGAGTGCAGGGCGGCTATGATACTCGATACGGTCCATGACTCCAGCGTTGTCCATCTCCGATCTTCGCAAGGTCTATCGCGGCGGTACGGTCGCGGTGAACGACCTTTCCATGATAATCGAACCTGGCGATTTTTTCGGATTCCTCGGGCCGAACGGCGCCGGCAAATCGACGACGATCCATTGCGTCACCGGCATCGCGACGCCGACGTCGGGCGCCATCGAGATTTTCGGCGTCAATGCGGTGACGAGCTATCGCGAAGCCCGCCGGCTGATTGGTCTTAGTCCTCAGGAGTTCAACGTCGACCCCTTCGCCACACCGCGGCAGATCGTCGAATGGATGGGCGGATATTTCGGTTTGCACGGCCCGGAGCGTAAGCGCCGCACCGATGAACTGATGGAGCGCTTCGATCTTATCGAACACCAGAAAAAGAATTTTCGTGAATTGTCCGGCGGTCTCAAACGGCGCGTGATCTTGGCTCGCGCGCTGGTGCACGGTCCGCGTCTGCTCATTCTCGACGAGCCGACAGCCGGCGTCGACGTCGAACTGCGCCGCGATCTCTGGCGCTATCTGCAGGAATTGAACCGCGACGGTACTACCATTCTGCTAACCTCGCACTATCTGGAAGAAGTCGAACGGCTTTGTCGCACCATCGCCATCGTCAGCAAAGGTAAAGTGGTGCGTAGCGGCCCGAAAGAGGAATTCCTCATCGACGGCCTCGAAGCCGCCTATCTCTCCGCCACCGGGGCCGAACCGGACCACGTCGCAGGGGCTGCGGCATGAACCTCGTCAACTGGGTCGGCCTTTGGACCGTCATCCGTCGCGATACAACACGCATTCTGCGCGTGCCAATCCAGGTGTTCATCGCGCCGTGGATTTCCGCGCTGCTGTTCATCTTCATCTTCGGTTTCGTGGTTGGCCCGCGCATTGCCTCGATCGGCGGCCACCGCTATCTGGAATTCGTCCTGCCTGGCATCCTGATGATGAACGTCATCAACGCAGCCTTCCTGCAATCGTCGTCCCAGGTCTATTTCGCGCGCTTCCTGCGCTACATCGAGGAAGCGCTAGTCTCGCCGCTGTCCTATGTCGAGATGATCATCGGCTCGCTGGCAGTGGTGG
>JAGWVX010000334.1 GCA_018970685.1 Alphaproteobacteria bacterium
ACCTCGGACGCAGCGCGAAGGCCGCCGGCAATTCCTTCGGCGCCAGCATCCCGAATGAGATCTCGCCGGAATTCGTACGCGGCGAGGTGGCTCGCGGCCGCGCTATCATTCCGGCCAATGTCAATCATCCTGAGACCGAACCGATGATCATCGGCCGCAACTTCCTCACCAAGGTCAATGCCAACATCGGCAATTCCATCGTCACCTCGGGTGTCTCCGAAGAGGTCGAGAAGATGGTGTGGTCGATCCGCTGGGGAGCGGACACGGTGATGGATCTTTCTACCGGCCGCCACATCCACACCATCCGCGAATGGATCGTACGCAATTCGCCGGTTCCGATCGGCACGGTGCCGATCTATCAGGCGTTGGAGAAGTGCGGTGGGATTGCCGAGGAGCTGACCTGGGAGCTTTATCGCGACACGCTGATCGAACAGTGCGAGCAGGGAGTCGACTACTTCACGGTCCATGCCGGCGTGCGGCTGGCGCATATTCCGCTGACCGCGGATCGGGTCACTGGCATCGTCTCGCGGGGCGGCTCGATCCTCGCCAAGTGGTGTCTAGCGCATCACAAGGAAAATTTCCTCTATGCTCATTTCGAGGAGATTTGCGAGTTGCTGAAACAATACGATGTGGCGTTCTCGCTGGGCGACGGCTTGCGCCCCGGCTCCACGGCTGACGCCAACGATGCCGCGCAGTTCGCTGAGTTGGAGACGCTGGGCGAACTCAACCGCATCGCACAGAAGCACGATGTGCAGGTGATGATCGAAGGCCCCGGCCATGTGCCGATGCACAAAATCAAGGAGAACATGGATCGTCAGCTCGCGGCCTGCGACGAGGCGCCCTTCTACACGCTTGGCCCGCTTACCACCGATGTGGCGCCCGGCTACGACCACATCACTTCGGCGATCGGCGCGGCAATGATCGGCTGGTTCGGCACCGCCATGCTTTGCTACGTGACGCCGAAGGAACATCTAGGCTTGCCGGACCGCGACGACGTCAAGGCTGGCGTGATCGCCTACAAAATCGCGGCGCACGCCGCCGATCTAGCGAAAGGCCATCCGGCCGCGCGGCTATGGGATGACGCAATGAGCAAGGCGCGATTCGAGTTCCGCTGGCGCGACCAGTTCGCGCTGGCGCTCGATCCGGAGACGGCGCAACTCTATCATGACGAAACTCTGCCTGCAGATGGCGCCAAAGTGGCGCATTTCTGCTCGATGTGCGGACCGAAATTCTGTTCAATGAAAATCTCGCAGGAAGTGCGCGACGCCGCGCGCGGCAGGAACGACACGCTGTCAACCGCCGAAATCCGCGCGGCCATGGAGAAGAAGGCGCGGGAGTTCCGCGATCACGGCGGTGAGATTTATCTGCCGAAGGACGCGGTGGAGTAACGTTCAGCAATTCATCCAGGCATCATAGCCCAGCGGCACGGGCCGGTTTTGCAGCGACGTCGCCCAAGTGCTGAGCGGCGTGGCCTTGCCGTGATCGATGACCCAAACCGCGGCTTGATTTTTCTCCGGCGGCTGTTTCGGTGCCGGGCCGCCGTCACCCTTGCCGCCGGGGACGTCGATTTCCAGCCGCAGCACGGTCTGCCCCACCTTGGCACCGTAATTCGGGTTGTCGGCCGTGAGCAATTCGATCCAGGATGATTTTTTGTTGACGGTGATCTTGCAGCGCTCGATGCGCTTGTTCAGGGGTTCATTCGCCGCCGTCGGAATACTGTCGAGCGCCCTGGCAATTTCTTTCCAGTCGCTGCTGGGGGCGGCATCGGCCTGTACCGCGACTGCCGCAACGCACACCGCGGCAACGAGAATTCTGAACATCAGTAACTCCTGGCAAACAAGCTTGTTATCTGGGATATCGCACGCCACCCGTACGAGGCAAGTGACACCAACTACTCTACAGGGCCTCAGGATTGTGTCTTTTGATTGACAGCCATGCCGGCCTGCAAACCGCACGAACGGCAACACGTGTCGCGGATCGCTACCGGTTCCGTCGCTAACGCAGCGTCTTTCGTCCTGTTACGGCATGGTAGATGTACAGCACGATGACCGCGCCAAGCACGGCGACGAACATTGACCATAGGCTGAAGTGAAAGAAGACCGGTTCGCCGAGGAACGAGAACATCGCTCCGCCGACCACCGCGCCCGCAACGCCCAGCGCGATATTGAGGAAACAGCCTTCGCCCCGATCGTTGACGATCTTTGATGCAATGAAGCCAGTGATCAAGCCGAAGATAATCCAACCGAGAATGGACATCGTTTAGCCCCTCAAATGCCAAAACTTAAATGGGAATGGCGAGGCGCTCATGCAAGCCCCTAGGACTTTCTTTTCTCGGCTAGGTCTTCCAGCATCTCGGTCTGCAACTGCTGAATTTCCAACAAACGCGCCCATTGGTTGTGCAGCAGCTGGTCTATTTTCTCGGACAGAGCCCTGATCTCGATCTCGGCTTTGAGGTTTACCTGATAATCGTTCTCGGCGCGCAGGCGGTCGCGAGCTTCCTGGCGATTCTTCTCTATTCGGCGTGTTGAGGTCAAGCGTTTTCGAGCTTTCCGGTTCGCGGTATTTGATGTCTTTCGCGGGGCCTCGCTTCTCTTCGGGATCGGCTCTCCGGCCCTCCCAGCATGGAATCAGAAGAATGAAGCGGCTCAATCTGACTCGCGTCCTAACCGCGATAACGTGATCGGCACAAGAACCCAAAGCGAACTCACCTCATCCATCGTCCCGCGAAGGACGTCTCTCCACCGGCAGTGGAACCTTAGTCTCCCTCTCCTGGTCGCCCGATCAGATGGCGACCGCCGTCGTTTCCCTTGTCCAGCGGAACTCAGTGCCGTCCGTCCAGATCCGGTGCATGATCACGGCCAGTCGGCGTGCTAACGCGACAATGGCTTTGCGCAGACCGCCCCGTTTTGCGACGTTCATAGCCCATGCTTTCAGCCACGACCATTTCTTCACGCGGGTCAGCATCACTTGGGCTGCTTCGTAAAGCAACGCCCGCATCATAGCGTCGCCACATAGGGAGACGCGGCCAACGCGATGGCTCTCCCCCGATTGATTGAGCACAGGGGTCAATCCCAGCGCTGGACCCACGGCCCGTGAGTTCCGGAATCGGGCCGGAACATCGATGGTGCTGGTGAAAGCAAGAGAGGTGACGGGGCCAACACCTGGGATCGTCATCAAGCGGTTGCAGACTGTATCGTCTCTGGCGATCTTCAGCACTCTCCGATGCAGTCGGGAAAATTCCTCGCGCAGCTTCTGCCTGGCAGCGAGCAAAGGCGTCATGATCTCTGCCAAATCAGGTAGGCCTTCAATGAGATCGCGGATACGGGCATCAAAGCGGATTGTCCCGATGACACCAACCTTGAGCCCGAAGTTGCGCAACAGGCCACGGATGTCGTTCTCGATGGCAATCGCTTTTTCCTGTAGCAGCTTACGGGCTGTCAGCAAGGCTCGGCGCTTTTGGCTCCTCAACGTCTTAACATGCACGGGTCGGAACAGATTGACCCGCATCATCTGCGCGATGCCGCGCGCGTCGTTGCGGTC
>JAGWVX010000335.1 GCA_018970685.1 Alphaproteobacteria bacterium
CGAAGCGCCCGCCGACCTGGCTGGCGAGCCTGCCGCTCGACGTGACCTTTCATTGGCACAACAGCCTGCGGCTGTTTCCCGGCGACGCCGACGCACCGCCCGAACCAAGCCCCGTCATGGTTAGCGCCGGCGGCCTGACCTTACCTGTTCGCTATTCCAGCAAGGAGCGCGCCGTTCTCGAATTGCTCGACGAACTGCCCGAGCATGAGAGCTTCCATCAGGCCGATGCCTTGATGGAGGGGATGAGCGATCTGAGCCCGCGCCGTTTGCAAACCCTGCTGGAGGCTTGCGCCAGCGTGAAGGTGAAGCGGCTTTTTCTCTACTTCGCCGACCGCCACCGCCATGCGTGGCGATCCCGGCTCGATGTATCCCGCGTCGATCTGGGTTCGGGCAAGCGCGTCCTCGCCAAAGGCGGCAAGCTCGATCCGCACTACAACATCACCGTGCCGTCCGACCTTGGAGGCCCGTGAATTTCATGGCATTCCTGGACACATACCGGCAGCAGGTCGCCCTGCTTATTCGCGTCCTTCCTTTCGTCGCGGAGGAGCGGGCTTTCGCACTCAAAGGCGGCACCGCGATCAACCTGTTCGTGCGCGACATGCCGCGCCTCTCCGTGGACATCGACCTGACCTATCTGCCGGTCGAAAATCGGGCCACATCGCTCGCGGCAATCAACGCCGCCATGCTGCGGATCAAGGAACGGATCGAGCGGGGCCTCCCCGCCGCGAGAGTCAATGCTTCGCGTTCCGCCGATGAGAAGATCGTCACCAAGCTGATCGTTCGGGCGAGCGGCGTGCAGATCAAGATCGAGGTGACGCCAGTGCTCCGCGGCGCGGTCTATGATCCCGTCGTGATGAGCGTGGTTCCCGCTGTGGAAGACGCCTTCGGCTTCGCCGAAATGCAGGTCGTGTCATTCGCCGACCTCTACGCGGGCAAGATCGTGGCGGCCTTCGACCGCCAGCACCCGCGCGACCTCTTCGACGTGCGCGGCCTGCTGGCGAATGAGGGCGTCAGCGACGAGTTGCGTCGCGCCTTTCTGGTCTACATCATCAGCCACAACCGTCCGATGGCCGAAGTTCTCGCCCCGACTCGCAAGCTGCTGGGCGAGGAGTTCGCGCGGGGCTTCGCCGGCATGACTCAGGAGCCTGTCGCGCTCGCGGACCTTGAGGCAGCGCGGGAAGCGATCATCGCCGCAATGGTCGCCGCCATGCCGGAAGATCACCGGCGCTTCCTTGCCGGCTTCAAGCGCGGCGAGCCGGATTGGACGCTTCTAGGAATACCGGAGGCCCAGCATTTGCCCGCCGTCATGTGGAAACAGCGCAACCTCGCCAAACTGTCCAACGCCAAACGGCGCGAACTGGCGGATGCGCTGGAGCGTGTTCTCTTTCCCTGACCGCAACGCCATCGAAGGGACATGTCCTTTGGCGATGCTGATGCTCAGTTATTCTCGAACGCCTGCTTTCCCTTCGCGGCCCATAGCGCCAACGCCTTGTCGCGCTCATCGCTTCGGAGCTTGTCGGCCATCCAGAGCAGCGCGCCGTAGATCATGGCGCGATCATCGCCGGTGAGGTCCACGATCCCAGCCTTGATGACCAGGCCGCCGAGTTCGATCAGATGGCGCGTCCGCTTGCGGCGTTCGACCTGCCAGGTGCGCATGTCATGCCGCGCCCGCGCCCCCTGATGCCGGTTGCGTGCCGCCCGGTTGCGGTTGAGCGCCGCCAGTGTCGCGGTCAGACGATGGAGCAGATCGCCGCGACCGCCCCTGAAAGAACGCAGCCCCACGCTTGGCCCATGCCTCCCTCTTCCCGGCGTCCTTGGTTTCGGCCAGCACGATCAGAGCGCCCGCCAATTCTTCGGCACTGAGGGCGTCCGCTCCTGTCGAAACGACCAGCTCGCCAAGCTGCTGCACTTTGCGGGTTTTCAGGTCTCTTGCCTTGTCTTCCAGTGATTTCAATTCTGCGTCGAAGTCCCGTGGCTTTCGCATCATCGTCTCCATAAGCTGTCGATGGAGCGATGATAGTTGAGCGTCTGCCACTATGCTGTAAGGTTTCCGGGACGGGCTGAAACGGCGCGAGCAGTCCCGAGAAATTAGTTTCGAGGGCGCGCTTATACGTCGTTCCGACGTGCGCTTCGCCGTGATGATGTTCGGGTCGCGATGGCGATCTATCATCTTCACGTCAAGGTCATCGGCCGCAAGTCCGGCTCCAGCGCGGTAGCCTCCGCCGCCTACCGCTCGGCCTCGCGGCTGCGCGACGACCGGCTTGAGCGCAGCCACGACTTCTCCAACAAGCGCGGTGTCGTCCATTCCGAGGTCATGCTACCGGAGGATGCGCCCGAACAATGGCGCGACCGCGAACGGCTCTGGAACGATGTCGAAGCCTTCGAGGTCAGGAAGGACGCCCAGCTCGCCCGCGAGATCGAGTTCGCCCTTCCTCGCGAGATGACGCAAGCCCAGGGCATCGAACTCGCCCGTGACTTCGTGCAGGCGGAGTTTGTCGATCAGGGCATGATCGCCGACCTCAATGTGCATTGGGACATGGCCGAGGACGGGACATCCAAGCCCCACGCGCATGTCATGCTCACCATGCGATCCGTGGACGAAAACGGCTTCGGCCAAAAGGTGCGGGACTGGAACCGCACGGGACAAGTCGAGCGTTGGCGCGAACGCTGGGCCGAGCTGGCGAACGAGCGCCTGGCCGAACTCGACATCGACGCGCGCATCGACCATCGCAGCCTGGAAGCGCAGGGCATCGGCCTTGAGCCACAAACGCAGATCGGGGCGCCCGCCCAACGCATCGAGGGCGAAGGGTTAGAAGCCGCCGACCGCGCGGACATGCACCGCGAGATCGCGCGCAACAATGGCGCGCGCATCATTGTCGATCCTTCCATCGCGCTGGACGCCATCACGCACCAGCAATCCACCTTCACGCGGCGCGACATGGCGATGTTCGCGCATCGGCACAGCGACGGAATCGAGCAGTTCAACGCGGTCATGGGCGCGATGCGGAGCGCGCCCGAACTGGTCGAACTTGGTGCGGACGGACGGGGCGAGGACCGCTTCACCACCCGCGAGATGATCGAAGCCGAACAGCGCCTGCACCGCGCCGCCGAACTCATGGCCGAGAAGGAACGGCATGAGGTCGGCGACAGAGAATGCGAAGCGGCGCTGGCGCGTGCGGAAGCGCGCGACCTTGTCCTGTCCGCCGAGCAGGCGGGTGCGCTGGCGCATGTCACGGACGGGCGCGATCTTGGCGTCGTGGTCGGTTATGCCGGGACGGGAAAGAGCGCCATGCTGGGGGTGGCGCGCGAAGCCTGGGAAGCGGCAGGCTACGAGGTCCGGGGCGTGGCGCTGTCCGGCATCGCGGCCGAGAATCTGGAAAGCGGATCGGGCATCGCGTCGCGCACCATCGCCAGCCTGGAACACGGTTGGGGACAGGGCCGCGACGTGCTCACTTCCCGCGACGTGCTTGTCATCGACGAGGCGGGCATGGTCGGCACGCGCCAGTTGGAGCGCGTGCTGTCCCATGCCGC
>JAGWVX010000011.1 GCA_018970685.1 Alphaproteobacteria bacterium
AAGCGATGAGTTATGCTTGATTGCGAAGGAAACGATCATGGCTGATATTGTAGAATGCCGAAACGTCACCAAGACATACCGTCAGGGTGTGTTGAAGGTTCCGGCATTGCAAGGCGTCGACCTGACGATCGAAAAAGGTGACTTCGCTTCGCTGGCGGGTCCGTCCGGTTCGGGCAAAACGACGCTGCTGAACATCATCGGCGGCCTGGACCGTCCCTCATCGGGAACCGTTGCCGTTGACGGGCAGGATCTGACCCAACTCGACAACAACGCGTTGGCGGACCTTCGGCTGACCAAGATCGGTTTCGTCTTTCAGGCCTACAATCTGATTCCGGTTCTATCTGCCGTGGAAAACGTGGAATTCATCCTGCAATTGTCGGGTGTGGCGCCTGCAGCGCGGCGCACGCGGGCGCTGGAGCTGCTGCACGCTGTAGGGCTCGACGGCCTCGAGAACCGCCGCCCGAGCAGACTTTCCGGCGGACAGCAGCAGCGCGTGGCCGTCGCCCGCGCCCTGGCAAGCCGGCCTTCCATCGTGTTGGCCGACGAACCCACGGCCAATCTCGATTCCAAGACGGCCGAGGAACTCATCAAACTCATGTCGCAGCTGAATCAGATGCTCGGCATCACTTTTCTGATGGCGACACACGATCCCCGCGTCATCGCGCGTACCCGTAGGCATATCGAGTTGACCGATGGAAAGATTACAGCCGACGAGCGGAGGAACGCGGCCGCCGCCGCATAGCTGTGCCGTGCGCCGCATCGCGCTGGCATTTGCTTTCGGCTTTGCGGCTGCGCCCACACATGCCGTCGGCCTCGATCTGCATGGCCGTCTCGAGGTTCAGGACATGGCGGCTTTCGCGCGCGCCGACAGCCTCGACGCGGCGCTCGGCGCTCGGCGTCGGAATGACATGTTTGGAAATTTGCGCGTCACTTGGGAACCGGCATGGGACCGCTGGAGCTTCGCGCTCCATTATGTGGTGACGATCGACAACGGGGATAGCGTGCGTTTTGCGCGCGCGGAGGCGGGCTTGTTTCCCGCGCCGCCTTCCACCTGGTTCAACTTAACGAACCGGTTCTTTGATCACGGCCAAGTCAGCGCGAGCCAGAGCATCGACCGTCTTTCGCTGGGCTATACCGCGTCGGATTTCGTGTTCCGCATCGGCCGGCAAGCGCTCACCTGGGGCAGCGGGCTGGTGTTCAGGCCGATGGACTTGTTCGATCCGTTTGCGCCGGACGCGATCGACACCGAATACAAGCTCGGCACGGACATGATCTACACCCAGTTCCTGTTCGGAGATGGCTCCGACTTGCAGATCATCGCCGTGCCCCGCCCTGCGCGGAAAGGCGCCGCACCCTCATCGAACGCGAGTTCCCTGGCGCTGCATTATCACGCCACGCTGTTTGGTCATCAGACGACGTGGCTCGTGGCGCGCGACCGCGGCGACTGGACGACCGGTTTCGGCGTGAATGGCGCGCTTGGCGAGGCGACATGGAATCTTGAATTCGTGCCGACCTTCCTGGCACGAGGGCCGATGCGGCTGTCGGCGCTCTCCAATGTCAGCGACGCCGTCACGCTGTTCGATCGCGACGCGACTATCTTCGTGGAGTATTTCTACAACGGGTTCGGCGTCGGCGGTGGCGCCTTCGACCTCGCGGCCCTGCCGCGCGATCTGACCGACCGCCTTGTGCGTTCCCAAGTGTTCAATACGCGCCGAAACTATCTAGCGGCGGGAATGTCGCTTCAGGCCACGCCGCTGTTCACCGTTGAGCCGACGATTATTGGGGGACTGGACGACGCAAGCGTTTACGCCATCCTGTCCACCACCTATTCGTTGAGCGACAACCTTAACCTCGTTGCGGGCGCCCAAATTCCCGTCGGACCGTCGCGCACGGAATTCGGCGGCATGCCACTGATGCCGGGCAGTAACACGGTTTTGGCCCCGCCCACTCAAATCTACATTCAGCTTCGCCAATATTTCTAATCGTACCAAGCACAATGCAGCTCGTTAGTATTGTTTGGAACACTTTAATATTCGCTTAACCATACGCGCTGTCATGGAACTGAATTGCCGCGGTAAGTTCGTCGGCATTCGGTTATGCGCCGGGGCATCTGAAACGAACCCCGACATGGCCCGCGCCTTGGTTCGCGATGCGGCGTTCATGGGCTTTTCGAGGTCCGGCATAGCGCGATTTCATCCGAGCGCCCCGCGCCTCATTTCTTTTCGAAATCGCGGCGCTCGGTCCTGGCGCCGGGAAAGGCCGATTAAACAATATTTAGTCGCGTCTCGTTATCTTGGCCGATCACTGGGGACACCAGCTGGGAGAGGCGTGACCATGCGGCACAACGGCCGCTCGCACCGGGAGCGCGTATCGCTCTTGTCGGGTTATTCGGCGGACATGGGGCAGTGCTTCTCCCGCGAACGATCCGAACGGGCGTTGCGTGCTGCGGCGATGGAACAGGCGCTCGCAAGCAGGGCAAAGTCCGAATTCCTCGCCAATATGAGCCACGAGCTGCGCACACCGCTCAACGCGATCATCGGATTTTCCGACCTCATCGGAAATCATCGCAACCCTGGCATCGATGCCGAAAAAATCAGCGAATATGCCGGTCATATCAACCGCGCCGGCGTGCATTTGCTCGCCATCATCTCCGACATCCTCGACATCTCCAAGATCGAAAGCGGCACCTTCGTGCTCGATATACAGCAACATGCGCTAAGCGAGCTTATTTCCGCCAGCGCCGCGCTCGTAGAGCCGCGGATCGCGGAAAAGGGACAGACGCTGGTGCTGCAACTGCCGGCGGCTCTTCCGATGGTCAACGTTGACGGCAGACGCGTGAAGCAAGTGTTGATCAACCTGCTCAGCAATGCGCACAAATTCACGCCTGCGAGTGGACGCATTACAGTTCGCGCCGCGGTGTCCGAAGGCGGCGCACTTGCCGTCTCCGTGCGCGATTCCGGTATCGGCATGACGCCGGAACAAATCGCCGTCGCGCTCAGGCCGTTCGGCCAGGTGAATTCGAGTCGCTCGCGCACGCAGGAGGGCACCGGTCTGGGTCTGCCGATTGCCAAAGCCTTGATAGAGAAGCACGGCGGCAAATTTAGCGTTGCCAGCACGGAGAACGTTGGCACGACCGTGACATTCACGTTTCCGTGGAGCAGCGCGGTGCTGGGCGACACGACGGCGGAGGAAACACCATGAAGCTCGGCAATGCGGATGCCATCTTCAAGGATAACGGCGGGGCGGCGGTCGGCTCTATGCCGTCGGAGGTGCCGGCGCGGGTTGGCCACATCGTTTCGGTTTCCGGTGCGCAAGCCGTCGCGATTCTGGAACAAACCGCGACGCCCGCCGGCAACCCGTCGACGGTGCGCGTGGAAATCGGTGCCACCATGACGATTCCGACGCCGCATGCGACAGTTATCGGACTGGTCTCGGCCGTAAGCGTACCCATGCCGGAAGCCGCCGCCGGCCAGAACGACATAGGCTTGATTGAGCTCAATCTGGCGGGTGAGATCGTGGTGGATCAGAAGACGTCGCGCTTGACCTTCCACCGCGGCGTCTCGAGCCTTCCGAGCATCGGCGACGGCGTCTGTCTGGCCGACCAGCAGGCGCTGGCGCTCGTCTATAGCCAGCCCGACTCCGCCACGATCGAAGTCGGCACTTTGTACCAGAACCCTTCGGTCCCGGCGCGCCTTCTGGTGGACGATCTGTTCGGCAAGCACTTTCTCATCGTCGGCACGACCGGATGCGGAAAGTCTTCGGCACTGACCTGCATTCTGCAGAGCCTGATGCCCGATTACAGGCAGGCTCGCGTCGTCGTGCTCGACGTCCATGACGAATATGCAGCCGCCTTCGGCGATCGGGCGGAGACGATCGATCCGTCCAGTCTCACTTTGCCGTTCTGGCTGCTGAACTTCGAGGAGCTGACGGCGGCGTTCGCCAGCTCGGACGAGCATCGCGACGCGGAAGTCGAAATCCTGAGCGATGCAGTATTGTGGGCCAAGCGGCGCTACTCCGAATCTTCGGTAGGGCGCATACGGCGCACGATCGAAGGTCAGGCCATCACCGTCGATACGCCGGTGCCGTTTCGCCTGGCCGACCTGGTTTCTTATATCGACGAGCAGCTCGGCAGGCTGGACCGGACTCTCAATACGCTGTCCTACAAGCGCCTGAAGAGCCGCGTCGAGACGCTGGTCTGCGATGCCCGCTATAGCTTTATGTTCGGCAGCTTGATGATCGAAGATACCATGACCGACGTGCTCGGCCGGTTGTTCCGCGTGCCGGTCGACGGCAAGCCCATCACCGTGCTCAATCTGTCGGCCGTGCCGGCGGAAATCATGGATGTTGTGATTTCGGTGGTCTCGCGGCTGGCGTTCGATCTGGCGAGTTGGAGCGACGCGCGCCTTCCGATCCTGATCGTTGGCGAAGAGGCGCATCGCTACGCTCCCGCCGACGCCGGGCACAAATTCATGCCCACCCGGCACGCGCTGGCGCGCATCGCGAAGGAGGGCCGGAAATACGGCGTGTCGCTGGGGCTCATCACGCAGCGTCCCTCCGAGCTCGATCCGACCATCATGTCTCAATGCAGCACGGTGATCGCGATGCGTCTATCTACCGAACGCGACCAGAGCGTCGTGCGCGCCAACACGCATGAAGGTGCATTGGACTTCCTGGATTTCCTGCCGCTCCTGGGGGACCGGGAGGCCATCGTTCTGGGTCAGGGCGTGGTGATACCGACGCGAATCCGTTTCCGCGACCTGCAGAAGCAGAAGATTGCGGAAACTCGGCATGCGGCGTTCTCGCGCGCCTGGAAACACACCGAAATCAGCAAGGACGCGCTCGGAGAAATCGTCCGCCGCTGGCGCTCGCCCGCAAGGCTGAAGATCTGAGATCGAGGGCGGAGGCCTTCGATCCGATTGGTGCCCCTGGCCGGACTTGAACCAGCACGCCCGTGAAGGCAACAGATTTTGAGACTATTCTTCCGGACTCTCCGAGGTATCCGGCAACATCCGAAAGTACACTAAGTTCCTGAAACAAACGATAAATCCTTGCTGACTATTCTCTTGCGCCGCCGTACATTTGCTGCCGCGTGGTTGCCATGTGGTTGCCAGCGCAGGAAACAGGCTATGGCGAATATCACCAAGCGGATGGTTGATGCGCTCAAGCCCGGCGCGTCCGACACGTTCTTGTGGGACGAGGCCATGCCCGGCTTCGGTGTGCGTTGTCGACCGAGCGGTGCGAAGATCTATTTCCTGAAATATCGGACCACATCGGGCCGGCAGCGCTGGCTTACGCTCGGCCGGCACGGTGAACTCACACCGGCGCAAGCCCGTGATAAGGCCGAGCGGGAACGGCGTGCCGCTCGCGACGGGCGCGATCCTTCCGGCGAGCTGCAACGCAAGCGCAAAGAAAACACGATTTCGGAACTCGCAGACCGGTATCTGCGCGAACACGTCGCAGTCCACAACAAACCGAGCACGGCGAAGGAGTTCGGTCGCCTCGTTGAGCAGAATATCAAACCGAAATTGGGGCGGTTCAAGATCACTGAGTTGACCCGAGCCGACATCAAAGCATGGCATCAAGCTATGAGCACCACGCCCACTACTGCGAACCGTGCACTCGCGGTTTGTTCAAAAATGCTGACGCTTGCGAGCAGGGACTGGAGCATGCGCCCGGATAATCCGTGTCTTGGCCTGAAGCGCTTTCCGGAACACAAGCGAGAGCGGTTCTTCACGGACGAGGAATTGACTCATCTCGGCAAGGCACTCGCTGCCGTGGAGCGGGATAGGACAGAACCGGCGGGTTTTGTGCTTCTCGTGAAAGTGCTGGCGACCACGGGCATGCGCCTGGGCGAAGTTCTGAACCTCCGCTGGCCTGAAGTTGATCTCACTGGAAGGTCCATCCGACTTGCGGATGCCAAGGCCGGTGCCCGAACCGTCTATCTGGGCGCTGCCGTTGTTTCGATCCTCGATGCGATCGAGAAGAAAGAGGGCTACGTCGTACAAAAGAATGCCGATGGCGATCAGCTGCCCGTAGATGCGGCGGAAAAAGCCTGGGGCCGGTTAAGAGTCCTCGCCAAGATCGAAAACGGCCGTTTGCATGATCTGCGGCACACTGCGGGCACGTTCGCCGCGCTTGCTGGCGCCAATGCCTTCGCCGTGCGCGATCTGCTTGGCCACAAGACGCTGGCCATGACCGGCAGGTACGTGGAACGCGCCGCCGACATAGTGCGAGCGACGGCTGACGCCGTGTCCAACCGCGTGTTGGCGGCACTCGAAGCCGATGACCGCAAGCCCGCCCGGGTGTTCAATTTCCCGGTTCAGCGCTGAGTCGCCCCTCTTGAAGGCTATCCGCCAATGGCGTATATAAAGCCAAGTGCGCCGGAACTGCATACGGTTGTTGAAACGCCCGAATTCCTCACTGCCGCGCGGCGGGTTTTGACGGATGCGGAGCGGGCGGAGTTGGTCGATTTTTTGGCCGCAAACCCAACGGCCGGGGATCTGATGCCGGGAACCGGCGGCGCCCGGAAACTCAGATGGGCCGCGAAGGGAAAGGGCAAAAGCGGCGGATCGCGAGCCATCACCTATTTCGGCGGGCGCGATCTGCCGCTGTTTCTGATGGCGATTTTCGGCAAGGGCGAGAAGGCGAACCTCTCTCAAGCCGAGCGGAACGAGTTGCGGGATATCCTGGCGCACATTGCGGCGGAATATCGAAAGGGAGTGAGACGGCGTGTCTAAGTCCGGTCAGAGCATTTTGCGGGGCGCACGGCAGGCGCTGGAATACGCCCGTGGCGCCCGCGAAGGTTTCGTGGCCCATGTGCCCGAGGATGTGGACGTTGCGGCCATCCGCAAGCGTCTGGGCCTCTCACAGAGCGATTTCGCTGCCCGGTTCGGCTTCAAGCTCGATGCCGTACAGAACTGGGAGCAAGGACGCCGCCGCCCGGAAGGTGCCGCCCGCGCCTTCCTGCGCGTGATCGAGCGCGAACCGGCAGCAGTACAGCGGGCGCTGGCCGGGTAGGATAACCGCCGCCGCGCCGAGTCGCTCCGATGAAGGTTCAAGTGGGAGTATCCACATATGTCGCCAATCAAACTAAGGGGCGACAGGCGGAGGGGGACAAAAGTCCTCCCTGAGGTATTGGCGGAATTGGAATTGCATGGCGTTGACGCAGCGCGTTCGATCCTTGGCGCAGTCAGCAGTGATGGTGTCAGCGGAACGAGCCGCTCAACGCTAATCCGATTTGGTAACGCGAACGTCACGCGCGGCGAGATTGAGGATTGGCTCAAATGGAAATCTTCGCGTGAGGCGCTATGGGTTCGTGTGGGAGCGATCGCCGCCGTGTTGGCCGCCGTTTTTGCATTCTTGGCGCTCTTGAAATTCAACTAAATCGTCAGCCCGATGTACCTAC
Organism: Alphaproteobacteria bacterium; assembly: GCA_018970685.1. Lineage (GTDB taxonomy): Bacteria > Pseudomonadota > Alphaproteobacteria > Micropepsales > Micropepsaceae > Rhizomicrobium. Next base: position 7,406 of record JAGWVX010000011.1, read on the forward strand.
CGCTGGATTCCCTCCTTTTCGGCAAGTGAATTGCGAAACGCTGCGCTCGCCGCTACGTACATATCCAAGGGATGAGCGGAGCAATATTGCCTGAGCCAGAGCAACATTGAATCTCGGTCCCAACTCTGACCCACTAGCCGCCACTTCGGTGTCGTTGCACTCCCATTCTGTCCGCTGATGTAGCCAGTCGTCCACGAAAGATACATTTCTACCGAAGTTGGACTAGCTTCAAGAAACTGACCGCAACTGTCCTTTCCAAAGGACAGTACTTCAACAAGGACGGGGCGTTCGGGACCTTTGGCTTGTCCCGCCGCTGCTGACAGCATTATCGTTAAACCAGCACATCCCGCACATTTTGCAAGGTACGTGCGTGCCCCCATTTTGCTTTCCCTTTCTCACACTCGTTTCGCGATAGCTGCTGAAGATATTACGATTGTCTTTTTGGGGCTATAAGCTGAATGGTCGGAAATGGCGCAAGCCGAAAGTGCTCGCGCACTGGAACGACCGGGATCGGGGGTGAACGGCCCCGACAATTCGGTTCACATTTCAAGAATTTTGCACCCTAAAAAAACCTGTCGGCCTGTCTGACGGAAGACATGATCGATGCCGTGGCAGGCGTACTCCTGCGCAAGAACGGCCTGGTGCTGGCACACAAGTGCGCATTATCGCTGATAAAATCCCACAACGCGCTGACATACATCCCTCGTTCCTCGTTCAATTGCCCATGCGCATCAATCACATCCACTGATCCGGCGGCGACGCTTTTATCTCGCGGTCTCCCGACAATCGTGATGTTCGCCTCGCTTGCACGCTGGTTGCTGCAATCGGCCAACGCTGATTTCTGAGCGCCGAAAACGTCTCCAAGCCACGCTTCAGTTGCTTCACGATTTGCAGTCGCTAGGACGAACTCCTGCCCGCGAGCTGCCGATGACAAGGTGCATTCTGTGCCGTCGAGCTGCCATCGACCAGGTGTTTCGTTGTAGCTGAGCGTCGTTCCGAAGTCGGGGTGAAGCCACTGCGGAAGCCTCCATGTCGAGCGCTTGGATTGCCGCGTATCCGTCAGAACGCGAGGACCTGATATCTCCCTGAACATACCACCTCCCTGGCGGTCCAAGCGCGGCAAGTGCAGCCGTTCGCTGGCCAGATAGAGCGTATTCGATGGATCGCTGCGTCCATGTAGGTGAGGATGATCTGCGAACGGTGCCAAGAGGTCACTCCGGCGCGAAGCTGCCAAATTGATTACTTCGTCAACCTCCATCCATCCGTAAATCACGTGCAGATTGGGCGCCTCTCGAACAAATCTCCAACGACCGTCGATTTGCTCGGCTTCTCGAAACCAACCGAAGAACAAGAAGAGGTCGCCTTTGCAAATGGCATGTCGTGCGAGATGACTCTGCGCGGAGTTGATCTGTCCAAAAGCTGGTCGCCAGCCCGCAATCCTTGGCACGGCTTCAGAGTCTAAATCCGGATCAAGGTGGCACCGGCTCGTTCTTTTGTAGCGCCCCCCTGTCAGTTGTTCGACCAACGGACCAACTGCCACGCCATTGACGGCGACTTCGCCGTACGTGCGCGGGTCTCGAGCGGCCGGGATAGGCAACGGCACTAGCGTACCTCCCGGGAGAATGGGACTTGCGACACCTCCGTTCGCTGAATCGAAGCCCTTTCTGCTCAGAATGACTTTCAAGAGGCTCTCCGGGCAGTTCGTGATGCTGCAAATCAGCAGCCCGAAATCGGCCGACGTCAGGCAAACGACGGCGCTCAAGATTGGCACAAGACGCTTGGTAAAGTATCATCCTGAGTGATTGCTGTTAACGCCCCGATATGGATCACATCATGTGAGTGCGCCAGCCGTCTTTTTGGTCTTGCTTCGAAGGCCCGGGAAAAAAGACCCTCGCAAGGACCCGTTTTACGAGTTTGGCAGCTTCGGTCTTACCGGTTGCCACGCGTCGAATCTGTTGCATCCTCGAAACGCGCCACGTTTGAACCACGCACAGCTGGCCTTCATTCAGGGAGGCAAAGGCGGGGCTCGGCTAATATGCCTGACGCCGCCGGTTAGGGTCCATTTACATGCGAATTCGCGCGTGGAGGTTCGCTGGGACCCGCGCGAACCATCAGCTCGTTTTCTGAGATACGAAGCCGCACCTGTCGTGACAGATATTGGCGGTGTGGCTGAAATGCTCCGGAACGTGGACAGGACGACCGCTCAAGGCAAGCTGGCTAGCAAATTCCGATCACAAGCACAGCCATTGCCATCCGGTGCAGCCGAGGCGCTCGTTCGCGTTCATCGTGAATTCCTGAGAGCCACCAACCGGTTCGCGGCCCGCTACGAGGAAACCCTGCCATACTCGCTCGATAGCCCTGACAACCACCGGAAAAAGACGTGGAACGACTTACTCTGCAACGCTCAATGTTGCCCGGCAGATTCAAGAAAGTTGCAGCAACACAATAATTGCAGACCATCAAAAATTGCAGACCATCAAAGGAGCGGCGTTACGGCTGTCGGTGATGTTCTGCGGAAGTTAGTCCATTTGGTTATGATGCTCATGAGCCGTGGCGTAGGCATCCGAGTTGTTATCATCCCTCTGGGCGTGGAGAGATCATCCCCTCGGAGCCGCCGTCGCTCGCTCACCCGATGCGGTGAGCGACGCGGCGAGGAGGGGAGGATCATCCCCTTGGTGAGCCGGAGCACGTGGTGCGAAACCGTTCCGACTGGTTGCCATGTGGTTGCCAGCGCCGCGCCTTGGACGGGCGGTCGTGCGGTCAAATCCTGCAAGTCATTGAAATGTTGGTGCCCCTGGCCGGACTTGAACCAGCACGCCCGTGAAGGCAACAGATTTTGAGTCTGCCGCGTCTACCATTCCGCCACAGGGGCACGTTTCGCGGGAAATGAAGCGAATGGAGGCGCGAATATAGCCGGCGCGGCGGGCCGGTCAACAATCCCGCGGCCGCATGCTATTCACAGAATACCTTGACCTTCACCAGGCGGTTCTTCTGGTCGACGTCGATCGACAGGTCCCGCAGGTTATCGATCAGTTCGTCCAGGTTCTCCGGCTTCAGCTGGCTGATGTCGAAGGTCATGCCCTTCTCGCGCAAAGCTTCGTTGACGTGGCCGCGGGCTTCCTGCGGGATCAGGCCGGCAAGCTTGACGCCCGCCCGCAGCAGCGTGATCGGCACCCGGATGTTCACCTTGGTCAGTTCCTCGCCGGCGCCTTCTTTTTCGGCTTCCACCAGCACGCGGAGGTATTTCGGCGCACCGTCGCGGTACGGCGCTGCGTCGCCCGTCTTCTCCAGCGCCGCGATCAGCCGCTCCGCCTCGTCGGGCGTGATCTTGCCTTCCGAAAGCATCTGCAGGATCTGTTTGCGGTCCTCGTTCATCGCTTGCTCCTAATAGACGTGCATGAAGACGCAGGCATGGGGCGTATCGACTTCGATATGCGTGCCGGCCGTCGCGCTCAGCAACGCCCACAACGCGGCGATCCAGCGCAACGGATTCACCCGCGCGATGATGCAGAAAGCCAGATAGAACGGCGCCAGCAGGACCAGCAGCGGCAAGACCAGCAGCCACAACAGGAACAGCGGCAGCCACAGACGCACGAAATGGCCACGGTTGGTCCGCACCCGCAAGATCATCATCAGCGGAATCATGTCAGCGCCTCCAATGCGCGGATGGCTTCTTGGGCATCGATCTCGCCGCGTTTCAACCGATCGAGAATTTCGGCGCGCGACGGCGTCGGATTGGTATCGACGAACTCCAGCTGCGCCGCGATGCGATTCAGCCGCGCCTTGATCGTGGGATAAGAAACGCCGAACACGCGTTCCATATCTTTGATCGAACCGTGGCTCTTCACGAAGGCGGCGACGAAAACCTGATCCTCGGCGGAGAGCCGCGCCAATTGCGGCAGTTCGAACGAACCCTCCACGGCGATGTCGCTGTCTGCGAGGCGGACCCGTTCCACCACCAAAGGGCGGCCTTGGCTGAGGGCGGCCAGTTCCTGCCAATCACAGCTCATCGCCAGAATACCTGAAATCTCTTCGAATTTCAGATATATATTGATATTCTCAATATTTCAATGCCGATAAATCAAAAAAATCAATTCTTGATTGGTTTGCCGTCATCGCCTTGAAATAACTCGGTTACCAGCACCGCGAAGTCGGCGCTTCCCGCCATCCGCGGCAGGATCGCTATCGGCGTCTCCGTCAGGAATCGGCGAAGCGTCGCCGCCGTGTCGCTGGCGGCGCCGTTGCCGCTGTCGTTGACCACCAGCGCCGCAATCTTCGCGCCGGCCTGCGCCATGGCGCTGGCGGCCGTCAGCGTGTGACTGAGCGTCCCCAGATAGGACCCTGTTACCAGGATCGCCGGAAGGCTCAGCGCCGCCATCCAGTCCAGCACCGTATGCTGCGCGTCCAGTGGCACCATTACGCCGCCTACCCCCTCTATAAGAAGTGTCCCCGGCCATGCCGCAGCGTCGCGGCAGAACGCCACCAACGCTTCAAAGTCGATCGCCTTGCCTTCGTGCGCCGCCGCCATGTCCGGCGACAAGGGTGCAGCGAACCGCCAAGGAGAGATTTGTTCGACGGCTTCGGACGTCACCGCCTCGCCCATGGCATCCAGCAGTTCGCCCGCGTCGCTGGCGCGCGCTTTGGCGATGTCGAAGCCGCTGATGACCGGCTTGATCCCGGCGACGACCTTCCGCTGTCCTCGCAGATAGCGTAGCAGACCGGATGCTACGAATGTTTTGCCGATGTCCGTTCCTGTCGCCGTGACGAAGTATGCGCTCATGCAAGGATCCGTTCGCGTATGATTGTGGCCAAACGTGCGACCTCATCGTCCGGATGTCCGGCGGTGAAGGCAAGACGCAAACGTGCGGTTCCCTCGGGTACCGTCGGCGGACGGATCGGTGTTACCAAAAAACCTTCACGCTCCAGGATCTGTGAGGCTTCCAGCGCCGCCAGCGGATCGCCCAATACAACAGGCACGATTTGGCTCGCTGCCGGCGGCAGATTGCAGATGCGCGTAAAGCTCTGCGCTTTCGCCAGGGGCCGCGCCGTCAATTCCGTGTCGTTTTCGACGATATCCAGCGCTGCCAATGCCGCGGCCACGCTCGCCGGCGGCACCCCCGTGGAATATATCAGCGTGCGCGCGCGCGTCTTCAGCAGATCGATCACCGCCGCCGAGGCGCAAACATAGCCGCCATAGGATCCCAGGGCTTTCGAGAGCGTCCCCATCTGCAGGTCGACCGAAGCGCCCGTCGCATGCGCTGAACCTCGACCGCCGCCCAATACGCCAAGCCCATGGGCGTCGTCGCTCATCAACCACGTGTCATAAGCTTGCGCCAGCGTGCTCAGCGCTTTGAGCGGTGCCAGATCGCCGTCCATCGAGAACACGCCGTCGGTGACGATAAGCGCATGGCGATGCGCGACACGATGGAAGCGTAGAATTTCCTCGGCATGCGCCACATCGTTGTGACGGAATACTTCCACCCGCGCCCAAGACAGCCGCGCACCCGCCCACAGGCAGGAATGCGAGAGCTCATCGACCAGCAGCAGATCGCCCTTGCTCGCGACCGCCGGCACGATGCCGGCATTGGCCAGATAGCCGGAGCCGAACACACAGGCGGCTTCCGTGCCTTTCAACTGTGCCAGCCGCCGCTCCAGTTCGCCGAACAGCGGATGGTTGCCGGTCACCAGTCGCGAGGCGCCCGCCCCCACGCCGTACTTCTTGGTCGCTTCGACCGCAGCGTGTTTCACTGCCGGATGATGGGTCAGGTTGAGGTAATCGTTGCAAGAGAACGACAGCATCCGCCGCCCGCCGCGCTCCACCCAAAGGCCGTCCGCGCGTGTGGTTTCTGCCAACGTGCGTTTCAGATGCCGGGCTTCCAATGCGGCAAGTTTAGTCTTGGCGAACGCGTCCAGCGACGGCATGGGTGCCTTTGTCTTGCGTGTGGTGACGGGCCACTATAATGGCATGAACCGCGACAAGAAGGTCACCCCATGGACAACGTCCGCCACGACTGGACCCGCGAAGAACTGGCGACCCTGTTCGCCCTGCCCTTCGCCGATCTGATTTTCCAGGCTCTGACCATCCATCGGCGGTATTTCGCGCCTAATCAAGTGCAGATTTCCACGCTGTTATCCATCAAAACCGGCGGTTGTCCGGAAGATTGCGGCTATTGCTCGCAGAGCGCCTCGCACGAAACGGGGCTGAAAGCCTCCAAGCTGATGGATATCTCCGCGGTGGTGACCGACGCAAAGAACGCCAAGAACGCGGGCGCCACCCGCTTCTGCATGGGCGCGGCTTGGCGCTCGCCCAAGGATAAGGACCTCGACGCCGTCTGCGAGATGGTCAGCGAGGTCAAGGCGCTCGGCATGGAGACCTGCGTCACGCTCGGCATGTTGACGCCGCAACAAGCAAGCAAGCTGCGTGACGCCGGCCTCGACTATTACAACCACAACATCGACACCTCGCCGGAATATTACGAGCAGATCATCACCACACGCAGCTTCCAGGATCGTCTCGATACGCTCGAAGCGGTGCGCGAAGCGGGCATCCATGTCTGTTGCGGCGGCATCGTCGGTATGGGCGAGAGTGCGGCGGACCGCATCGGCATGATCCATTCGCTTTGCACCCTGCCTCAGCATCCCGAAAGCGTGCCGATCAACATGCTGATGCGGGTCGAAGGCACTCGGCTGGCGGACGCCGCCCCCATCGATGCCCTCGACTTCGTGCGCACCGTCGCCGTGGCGCGCATTGCCATGCCGAAGTCTTTCGTGCGGCTGTCGGCCGGCCGCGAATATATGAGCGATGAGGCGCAGGCGTTATGTTTCCTGGCCGGCGCGAACTCGATCTTCTACGGCGAGAAGCTGCTCACAACGCCCAATCCGGAGGCGCACAAGGACCGCCAGTTGCTGGCACGGCTGGGCATCACCGCGATGACGCCGTGACGCCCGGTTGGTTCGAACGCGGGTTCCCCCACATCTGGCTGCCCTACACGCAGATGAAGACCACGCCGGCGCCACTCGCCGCCGCACGCACGCAAGGCAGCCGCATCACCCTTGCTGACGGCCGCGAACTGGTCGATGGCATCGGTTCATGGTGGACCGCCGTACACGGTTACAACCATCCGTACATCATCGAAGCTATCGAGAAGCAGGCGCGCCTCATGCCCCACGTGATGCTGGGCGGATTGCTGCACGAGCAGGCGGCGACGCTCGCCGCGCGTCTTGCAGCGCTGCTGCCGGGCGATTTGACGCGCGTGTTCTTCTCGGACTCCGGCTCGGTCGCGGTGGAGGTTGCCATGAAGATGGCGATGCAATACTGGCTGAACCGCAGTATCCGCGGGCGCACGAAATTTCTCGCCTTCAAGGGCGGCTATCATGGCGACACCATCGCCGCCATGGCGGTGTGCGATCCGGAAGAAGGCATGCACGCCCTCTTTACCGGTCTCCTACCGGAGCATCACATCGTCGACCTGCCTCGCGACGGGCAAACCATCGCTGCCTTCGACACTTTCCTCGAACGCCACGCGGACGAACTCGCCGGCATCCTGGTGGAGCCGCTGGTGCAGGGCGCCGGCGGCATGATTTTCCACGACGAGCACACGCTGCGCCGCCTGCGCACCGCTGCCGACAAATATGATCTGCTCTTGATCTTAGACGAAATCTTCACCGGCTTCGGACGCACCGGACCGATGTTCGCCTGTGAAGCGGCGGACATCGCGCCCGATATCATCACGTTGGGCAAAGGACTGACCGGCGGAACCCTGCCGCTCGCCGCCACCGTCGCCACGCAGAAAGTCTTCGACGCGTTCTGGTCCGACGATCCGAGCCACGCCCTGATGCACGGCCCGACCTATATGGGTAATGCGCTGGCTTGCGCCGCGGCCAACGCTTCGCTCGATCTGTTCGAGAAGGAGCCGCGCCTGCGCCAGTCCGCCGATATCGGGGAATTTCTCGGCAAGAAGCTCGGCCACTGCGTCGGCGCCCCCGGCGTCGTGGATGTCCGTTCGCGCGGCGCCATCGGCGTGGTGGAACTCGACCGCATCGCCGATCTGAACGCGCTGAAGCGGCGTTTCGTCGAGGAGGGCGTCTGGGTCCGCCCCTTCCGCAACATCGTCTATCTCACTCCGGCGCTCACCATCGGCATGGAAGATTTGGAAAAATTGAGCGATACGGTCGCGAAGGTGGTCTCGGGAGGTTGAGCTTTGGATATCCGCCGCCTGCTCGTTGTTCTGGGAATCGCCTTGGTGCTGGCAGGGTTCTTCTGGCCGTGGCTCATGCGCCTAGGCCTTGGTCGGTTACCCGGCGACATCGTGATTCAGGGGCGAAATTTCCGCTTTTATGCGCCTTTGATGACCTCGCTGATTATCAGCGTCGTTCTGACCCTTCTCTTTTGGCTGCTGCGGAAGTAAGAGCGGTCGGTAATCCCGACCCGAGAGTTAGGCCATGACGCTCCGCCCCATCCGCCGCGCGCTGCTTTCCGTTTCCGACAAGACCGGCCTTGTCGAATTCGCCAAGGGGCTTGCGAGGCACAGCGTGATTCTGATCTCCACCGGCGGCACCGCCAAGGTACTGCGCGACGCGGGTCTTACGGTCGCCGATGTCTCCGAGGTCACCGGCTTTCCGGAAATGATGGACGGCCGCGTCAAGACCCTGCATCCGAAAGTTCATGGCGGCTTCCTGGCGCTGCGCGACAAGCCCGATCATGCGGCGGCAATGCGCGAGCACGGCATCGAAGGCATCGACCTGTTGGTCTGCAATCTCTACCCCTTCGAGGCCACGGTCTCCAAAGGCGCGGGCTTCGAGGAAACCATCGAGAATATCGACATCGGCGGTCCGGCGATGACACGTTCGGCCGCGAAAAATCACGACTGGGTCACCGTTGTCGTCGATCCGGAAGACTACGCGACTGTCTTGGCCGAGCTGGAGGCCAAGAAGGGCGCGACAACGCTGGCGCTGCGCCGCAGACTGGCGCAGATCGCCTATGCGCGCACCGCCGCCTATGACGCGGCCGTGTCCAACTGGTTTGCCGGCCAGCTTGCCGAGGACGGCGAGAAGTCTCCGCCGCGCCATCGCGCCGTCGCCGGCAGCCTGCGCCAGTCGCTGCGCTACGGCGAGAACCCGCATCAGGAGGCCGCCTTCTACGTCACAGGCGAGAAGCGCTTTGGCGTCGCCACGGCCGAACAGCTGCAGGGCAAGGAACTCTCCTACAACAACATCAACGATACCGACGCGGCCTACGAACTTGTCGCGGAGTTCGATCCCAAGACTGGCGCCGCCTGTGCCATCATCAAGCACGCCAATCCTTGCGGCGTGGCGCTCGCCGGCTCGCTGCACGAAGCTTATGAGAAAGCGCTCGCCTGTGATCCGGTCAGCGCCTTCGGCGGCATCGTCGCCTTCAACCGCACACTCGACGGCGCCACGGCCGAGCTGATTTCCAAGCTCTTCACCGAGGTGATCATCGTTCCGGATGCCGACGCCGAGGCGCGCCGCGTCCTTTCGGCCAAGAAGAATCTTCGCCTACTGATCGCGGGCGGATTGCCCGATCCGACCACCGCCGGCTTCACCTGCAAGACCGTCTCCGGCGGCTTTCTAGTGCAGACGCGCGACAATGGCCGTGTCACTCGCGCCCAGTTGAAGGTTGTCACCAAGCGTCAACCCACCGACGCCCAGCTCGCTGACATGCTGTTCGCCTTCACCGTCGGCAAACACGTCAAGTCGAACACCATCGTCTACGCCAAGGAGCTAAGCACGGCGGGCATCGGCGCCGGCCAGATGAGCCGCGTGGATTCGGCGCACATCGCGGCGGAAAAGGCGCGTGCCGCAGCCAAGATCGCGGGCTGGACCGAGCCGCGGACCATTGGTTCGGCGGCGGCCTCGGACGCTTTCTTCCCCTTTCCCGACGGCCTGCTTGAGATCGCCGAAGCCGGCGCCACGGCCGTGATCCAGCCTGGCGGTTCGATCCGCGACAACGAGGTGATCGCTGCGGCCGATGAAGCGGGCTTGACCATGGCCTTTACCGGCATGCGCCACTTCCGGCATTAAAGCGACTTCGCGCGCTCTTCCCTCACCCACAGCATGCCGATCAGGCCAAGGCCGAGGAACACCAGGATCACGGCAAAACCGCCGCGCTGGCTGTGCGTCAGCACGGTCATCCAGCCGACGCTGAGCGTCGCCAGGAACGACGTGGACTGTCCAGATAGCGAATAAAGCCCGAAGAACTCCGTGATACGCGCCACCGGCGCGATCCGCGCCATCATGGTGCGCGCATTGGCGTAGGACGCCGACACGCACACCGCCGCCAGATTGGTGACGCCAAGATAGATGAGTTCCGGCCACGTCTTGAAAAGCGGCAGATGAAGCACCGGCGCCGTATGAGGATCGTAGGGAATCAGCCAGAAAATGCGATCGGGGCCCATGGTAATCAGAAGACAGCCGAACAGTAGCGTACCGCCGACCGACACAAAGATCGCCCGCTTCGATCCGAGCGTATTGTCAAGCCAACCGCCGAAGAATCCGCCAAAAACCGCGAAGATGCTGGCCATGATGCCGTAGGCGGTCATCTCCAGCGCGCCCCAATGGAACACCCCGGCCGCATAGACGCCGCTGAAGATGAGGAGCGCGGTCATGCCGTCGTTGAAAAACAGCCGCGCCAGCAGATATGTCGCGACGTTGCGGTAATGGTGCAGGCTTTTCACCGTTCGGACGACCGAGCGTACGCCGCGGATCGAAGCGTCGATCCAACCCATTTCGGCGTTCGCTGAATCCGGCGTCCACAGGAACAGCGGCAGCGAGAAAATGACGATGGACAGCGCCGACAGCGGCCCGGTCAACCGCTCGGGCTCGTGTGCCGCCTGATCGATGCCGAACAGGGGATGTGCGGGGAGGAAACTCCACGGCACGCGTCCCGGCAGCACGAAGGCGAACAGCATGAAAAGCAGCAGAAGCAGACTCGACAAATTGCCCAGCGCCAAACCCAGGCCCGACAAGAATCCCACGCGCTCATGCGGCGCGATGGCCGGCAGCAGCGCATTGTAGAACACGCTCGCGAATTCGTAGGAGACGCTCGTTGCGCCGATTAGAAGACCGACCTCGAGTATCGACAACCCGGTCCCGTCCGGCCTGGCGAACCACAGACAAGCCGTCGTGCACGCCATGACGAGCGCATAAAACGCAATCCACGGTTTGCGTCGGCCGCCGACGTCGGCGATGGCGCCGAGAAA
>JAGWVX010000336.1 GCA_018970685.1 Alphaproteobacteria bacterium
GGACGCGCGCGACAAACGGCTCAAGACCCTCCGAGGGCTGATGCCCTGCCAGCACATCCGCAAAGTCTGGATCACACAACCAAACCGGTTCACGTTAAATTCGCACAGATGGACTTAACTTTGGGCAATACGTAGAGATCAAGCATCACGAGGGTAACAGCGGGACGGATTGGTATCGGGTGGACACCTCTTCTGGACATCGGATGATCGACGACCGGACCAACGCTGCTCAAACATCAGGTTTTCAGCAATTCTACGCATAGGCGGGAACAATGCTTAAGATAGCCGCGATCACCGCCTTGAGTATCTTTGCTTTGATGCCCGGCCGTGGCGATGCCGCCGTTCGGTCCGATTGCCCTATCGAAAATTCGGCCTACAGCTTGCGATTGGATCCGACGATTGTCGCTCGCTTTGTCAAAATCTCGAAGGTGCCTGGCCTACCTTCTGATCTCGCCTTTGAAGTCACTTGGCACAAGGATGACACTACGTTTTGGTACACCTTTGATAAGGGTACCGCTGTATACATCAACATGGTATCCATCTCTGACCCCACGGCTCCAGGTTATATTCCGCCAGTGCAGGATACGGTGAAACGTCCGCACGGAGATATGCAGTACTTGGCGTTGCAGGGAGATCTGAGTTTCGATGATAGTTTGCCCAAATCGGGCATGAAGGCGCCAAAGCTGATACTGATGCCGAGATTTCCAGAAATACAGCTGCGTCAGTCCCCTTCGGCACACTCCTTTTTTGAACTGTCTAGCTGCTCGAAGTAGAGATTTCTCTAGTGTACCGATTCAGACGTTCATACGATTTATCATCCGTCACGAATGCGACGGACCCAGTGAAATTTCGCACCATCCGCGCAGATTTCACCTGGATGGCCTGCAGTCGCAGGCCATGACAGCTTGCTTTTTTGATACAACGAACTTCCGGTTCGGGACACGAGCGCCCGGACCCATAAAAAGAGTTTCTAAGCGTTGGTATGATGTTTGTTCCGCTGCTTCATATATCCGATCCTGAATGGGTAGGACGCTACTTCTGGCTCGAACAAAGCGAAGCGGCCTCCGGTCGGCGCGCCGCAGCGCCGCGCCCTCCGGGCGCGATCGTCGGCGTTGTAGATATTCAAGTTCGGACCGACGCGACAATATGACACTAGGCTTGGCCGCCGTCGCAAACGATGTGCGGCGGACCGCCGCGACATCGACGCAAGTGCCCGCCCGGCCATCGTAAATTCCATCGCCGCCATGCGGCATATCCTCAAGCAGGCCGGCGCGCCGGGCTTGTGAAGCGCCATATCAAGAGTTATATCGACTGATAGAATTATTTCGACTGATATAAATATGCGACGTCGGGCGGAAGACCCAAGGAGATGGTCATGCAGACAGAACTGTCACCAATGGACTACGAGGCGAAACTGCGGCGCGCCACGATGCTTCTCATGCTGCTCTCGGCGTTTCTGGTCGGCGTAAGCGTTGCGTTCCTAATCGATCTGGCCCGCTTCAACGCAATGGGCAGGAACGACTTTGTCATTGCGATGGCCCCGCTCGTGGCCGGCGCCCTGTTGGGTCTGGCCGGCAATATCCGGCTCATGCTGAGTACACATGGCTGAGCTACCTGCGCCGGCCTTGTCGCCCTCCACCCCGGATGTCCGTTCCCCTCCATGCCGGGGTGGAGGATTTTTTCCTGCCAGCGGCGCAGCAGGTTGAGCACTGCCGGAAGGAGACAAGAATAATGGCATCGTCCGGCACGTTTGCGGCCGTCGCGCTTGCGGTCATCTTCGGATCGGGCGGCATCGCCTTGCTGGCGAACACGCCCGCGATACGCGAGATTGCGGGATGCCGGCGCGGCTCTTGCGTTCCTCTCGGCATCCTTGGCCTCGCCGCCGCCGGCTTCCTTCTGCTGCCCGAGGCGAGGATCTGGGGCGTCGCAGTAGCGGCGAGCATGTTGCTGGGCGCCGCATTCACCCTCTTCTATCGCCGCCGATATCTGTGGTGCGTGCCTCCGATCATGCTGCTGGCGGCGCTCGTTCCCGTGGCGTTTGCGCGATGACCGGCGAGCCCAAAAGCGCAAAGCGTCTGTGGGCCGCGCTCGCGGCGGGATTGCTGCTCTGCGCATGCGCGGAGACGCCCGAAGACGATCCCTATGAAGCGACCAATCGCGCGATCTTCGCCTTCAACCAGAGAGCCGATCGGGCCGTAGCGCGCCCCGTGGCGGAGTTCTACCTTCGGACGGCGCCCGATTCCGTCCGTCGCGGCGTTCACAATTTCCTGACCAACCTCGGCGCACCCGCGGTTCTCGCCAACGAACTCCTGCAGGCGCGGCCGACGCAGGCGCTGGAGACGGCGGGCGGTCTCGCCGTCAACACGACGCTCGGCATCGGCGGATTCGTCGATGCGGCCGCACGGCTCGGAATTCCCCAACACGAGTCGGATTTCGGCATCACGCTGGGCAAATGGGGTTTCCGCGAGGGACCCTATCTCATGCTTCCCTTGCTCGGGCCCGCACCGCCGCGCGATCTTACCGGCAAGATCGCGGACGTCTTCCTCGATCCGACGTTCTATGTTTCCTACGGCGGCAAGACCTATGCCGAGCTCGGCGTCGGCGCGCTCAATATCGTCGATTGGAGAGCGGCAAACATCGACACGCTGGACAACATCGAGCGTACGTCCATCGATTACTATGCGACGACGCGCAGCCTTTATCTCCAGTACCGGAAAGCGAAGGTCGAAGGAGGCGCCGCCGCCGACACGCCCGACGCCCCCTAGGCCAGGACCCGACAGACGGCCGCTTGACCGGCATGGCAGTCAACTTATCATCAGTGGAATCAACCTCGGTTAACTCGGTCCGCCGGCATGGCCAGAATTGACAAGCGCGCCACCGTGCAGCGCTCAAAGCGGCGCCCGCGCAAGTGCGGTTACGCCTGCGGCGACGAAACCCGGATGAAGATCATCCTGGCGGCGCTCGAAGTTTTCGGCGCCCGCGGTTTCGACGGCGCATCGACGCGCATGGTGGCGAAAAAAGCGCGCGTTAATCTTCCCGCCCTGCAATACTACTTCAACGGCAAAGAGGGCGTGTATCTCGCCTGCGCCGATTACATCGCCGGGAAGGTCGAAGAACGGCTGCTGCCTGCCGTCGAAGGCATCATGCATACGCTGGGCGGCGAGGAACCGTCCCGCCAATGGCTTCTCGACACGCTTCTGGGGTTCCTCGACGAATTCACCGACCTTTTCGTCGGCGACCGCGAGCTCGACCGCTGGATCCTCTTCATCTGCCGCGAACAGGCGCAGCCTTCGAAGGCCTGCGACATCATCTTCCAGCGCGTCATGAGCCGCGTGGCGCGGACCTGCACGCTGCTCGTCAGCCGGCTTTTGGATCTTCCCGACGGCGATCCGCGGGCCACCGTCCGGGCGCTCGGTCTGCTCGGACAGATCCTGTTTTTCCGGCTGGCGCGCGAAGCGCCTCTGCGCGTGCTGCGCTGGAAGGATTTCGAGGCGAAGCACTTGGTCGTTCTGAA
>JAGWVX010000337.1 GCA_018970685.1 Alphaproteobacteria bacterium
CTGCCACAAGGACAGCAATGCGTACTTCAGGAGGTCATTGTTCGTCGGGCTGGCGAGCCGGACGCATTCGTCCGCATGGGTGAGGTATTCTTCCGAAGCGGTCATAGCTGATCGCAGATCTCGGAACAGGGAGGCCCTACGTACGGGTTCGTATGCCTAGCCTAATTTCCTCGGCGCGAACCGAAACACGCCACATCCATCGATTAGCGTCATCTGGGGTGAGGGTTAAGAAGTATTAGGGCCACGACTCATTAAATCCACCATACGATAGTGGCGACGAGGCAGACGGAGGCGAGGAAGTTTCTGGCGAGCCTGTCGTATCGGGTCGCGATGCGTCGGAAGTCCTTGAGGCGGCAGAATGCGTTCTCGATGCGATGCCGCTGCTTGTAGGATTCCTTGTCGAAGCTAAAGGGCTGCTTGCGATTGGATTTGTTGGGCACGACGGCTTTGGTCCCGCGCTCGCCGAGCCAATGGCGCAGATCGGCGCTGTCGTAGGCCTTGTCGCCGAGCATCTTCTTTGCCGCTTTGGCGCGCCGGATCAACCTCTTCGCGGGCGGACAATCATGCGCCTGACCGCCAGTCAGAAGGATGGAAAGAAGACGGCCTTTAGCATCTGCGATTGCGTGGATTTTCGTGTTGCGCCCGCCGCGCGAGCGTCCAATCGCTTGGTTCTGTTCCCCCTTTATGGATGGCCCGCCCTTCCTGGGCCGAGCTGCTACATCTAAGCAGCGAGGTTCAATTCAAATCAAGGAGACCATCCATGGATATCGCCATTCTTGGGATTGATCTGGGAAAGAACAGCTGCAGCGTCGTCGGCCTCGATGCGTCCGGCCGGGTCATTTTGCGGCGCCGTATGCAGCGCAGGACCATTGTGGGTATGACCGCGAAGCTATCGCCTTGCATCGTTGCGATGGAGGCTTGCTGCGGGGCGCATCATTTGGGGCGAGTTCTTGCCGGGCAAGGGCATACGCTGCGCCTGATGTCGCCTGAGTATGTGCGCCCCTATGTAAAGGCGCAGAAGAATGACGACCGGGATGCCGAAGCGATTGCCGAGGCGGCGACCCGGCCTACAATGCGCTTTGTCGCGGTGAAGAGCGAGGACCAGCTCGATATGCAGACCCTCCACCGTGCTCGCGACCGCTTGGTGGCTGAGCGCACATCATTGATGAACCAACTGCGCGCACTTCTGCTTGAACGTGGGATCATTGTGCCGCAGGGCTACGCTAAGTTGAAGCTCAGGATCGGCGAACTCGTTACCCCATCCCGCGATGAGTTGAGCCCACGTATCCGCCTCTTGATCGAGGATATGCTGACGCGCTGGCAGGCACTTGATGAACGGATTGCGGCGTTCGACGCTGAGTTTATCGCCGAGGTAAAGCAAAATGACGCCGCTCGCCGGCTGACCAGCATTCCGGGAATTGGCGCTCTCAACGCAACGGCGCTCGTCGCTGCCGTCGGTGATGGTCACACCTTCGCGCGCGGGCGCGATCTCGCTGCCTGGCTTGGGCTTGTTCCCCGACAGGCGACGACAGGAGGCAAGCCCCGCCTACTCGGCATCACCAAGCGCGGCAGCAAGTATTTGCGCAAGATGCTGATCCAGGGCGCGCGTTCGGCCCTGCCGACATTGAGTCGTAGTAACACCCGGCTCGGCCAGTGGTTACGTGGCCTTCTCGCACGCGCTCACTCCAATACCGTCGTCGTCGCGCTCGCTGCCAAGATGGCACGCATGGTCTGGGCGCTCTTGCGGCACGGCACCACGTTCGAACAGCGTGCGATCGCTGCTTGATCAAGAGGTTGGCTGGCGGCTTGCGTTAGCTGGCCTATGATGTCTGCGGGTGGTTGAGAGGAAGATGGCCTGACAGTCGATCGGTGTCCTGGAACCCTATGGCGCAAAATGGCACTTCGATGCCGGCCCCTTTATGAGGACCAGAACGCGCGGATCTCCATCTTGGTCAACGGCATAGCCGGAAGGCCGGATACGTTTGTGCAGACTGCTCATGCCATCACCAAAAAATCACTTGCCGACGGGGCGGGCCATACGTTTCCGCCCGAGGCCGAGCGGTGCGCCTTGACGTGAGTGGAGTCGATCATCTGTGTGTCGCCGGATCGGCCATGCGCCGCAAGGCCGCGGAACAGCCGCTCCCAAACACCACGCTCAGCCCAGCGCACAAAACGGTTGTAGATCGTGGTTGGCGGGCCGTATTCCGGCGGGCAGTCGCACCAGCGGCAGCCGCTCTTGATCACGTGCAGAATGCCGCTGATCACCCGGCGGTCGTCGACCCGTTCCTTGCCACGCACATCTGTCGGCAGATACGGCTCAATCCGAGCCCATTGTTCGTCGTTCAGCCAATACAGATTGCGCCGCATCCGCCTCTCCGATCCGAATCATCAAGAGCAGAGAATCAGCAACCGATTCAGGCAGCAACGTTTTTATTGGGTTTTCACCCTAACTGATGCCGTAAGCAGTTTGATAACTGATAGCGCTTACCTTCTTGCCGACTCGACCACTGCTTTAACGATACGTGACAACCTGCCACGCAGCGTGAGGACACAGCATGATTGAGCGGGACGGTTCCCATCTGATTGGTTTCTTCTGCGACATGCCGATGGTCGGTTCCGGGTATTTCGGCATGGTGCAAATGGGGCTGCTGGCGGCCTGCCGCAAAGCGGGATGCGAATTGGTCGTGAAAGCTTTTGATCTTCAAAGCACCGATATCCCCGAACAAATCCAGAGTTTGATCGTGCGCTCGCCATTGCTCGGTGTGGTCCTGCCCGCACCGCTGTGCGACATGGCGGAACTGCTCCAGGTCTTGCACGCTGTTGGGGTACCTGTCGCACGAATCGCGCCGTACTCCGAGGCTGGCACCACGTTTGACATTTGCATCGACAATGAAAAAGCCGCCTATGACCTGACGGCTTATCTGATCGGGCTGGGTCATAAGCGCATCGCGTTCGTCAAGGGTCCGCCCGATCATGGCGATGCCAAGGCGCGCTTTGTCGGCTATCGCAAAGCCATGGGGATTGCCGGACTTCCCGTCATCGAGGAACTGTGCGTGCAGGGCATGTTCGATTTCAACTCCGGCATCGTCGCCGGCGAGGAGCTGCTGTCGGTCAAGCCGTTGCCGTCGGCGATCTTCGCCTGCAATGACGAGATGGCCGTCGGGGTGGTCGCTGTCGCCCATCGGCTCGGTCTGCGGATTCCGGAGGACTTCTCGCTAGCGGGGTTCGACGATTCACCGCTTGCCCGGACGGTGTGGCCGGAGCTGACGACCTGCCGGCAGAAGATGGACCTGATGGGATATCTTGCGGCCGATTTTCTGATCGATCCGCCTGCGGCTCCGGAAGACCGCAAGCGGTCCCAGGACCATGATTTGGTCATTCGTCAGTCAACGGCGCCGGTGAGAGAGTAGATTGCCGTGTTTACCAAAATCACGATCATGGCGGAACTCAAAGCGCGCGTCGGAAACACGAACTACGCGGCATGGCACATCGGCCTTACCCATGATCCCC
>JAGWVX010000338.1 GCA_018970685.1 Alphaproteobacteria bacterium
CGGTATTCTCATGCTGTCGGCTTGGTTTCGCTTGTCTGAATCTGTCGATCATGGCTTAGATTTGCTGCCACCGGTGTCATAGCACTGGTGGCAAGTCGGGATGACACCGGTAGCAATTTTGGAAGGACTCGCACAAGGCGCGGTCATCTTCAATGGGCACGAGCGGCTTCCCGCTCGGGGATGACGGCCGGGGAGGGTAACAGTGTTGAAAGCAAATCGGACTCGAGCTGCGTCTTCGCGGCTCAAACTGAGTGCGTCTGCCGTCGCGCTGCTGACCGTCATGGGGACGGGAGCGGCATATGCACAGGACGCGACCGGCGAAGTCATGGAGACGGTGGTCGTCACGGGCTTTCGCGCAAGCTTGGAAAAAGCGCTGGATATGAAGCGCGCTGCGCTGGATTCGTCCGACTCGATCCTGGCCGAAGACATCGCCAAGTTTCCGGACATGAACGTTTCGGAATCGCTGCAACGCATTCCGGGCGTCTCGCTCAACCGCGACGACGGCGAGGGACGTGAAATCACGGTCCGCGGCCTGGGTGCGCAGTTTACCCGTGTTCTCATCAACGGCGTGGAAGCCCAGTCGACCGTGGGGTCGCAGGACGTCTCCACCTCCAACCCCGGCAACGGCGTAGGCGGCACCAACCGCGGCCGCGGCTTCGACTTCAACGTTTTCGCATCGGATCTCTTTAGTTCGTTGACGGTGCACAAGTCCAATTCCGCGTCGATGGAAGAAGGCTCGCTCGGGGCCACCGTCGAACTGCACACGGCGCGCCCCTTCGATCATCCGGGCTTCGTGCTCACCGCTTCGGCTCAAGAGGGCTATCAGACGCTTGCGGGCAGTACGAACCCGCGGTTTGCGGCCTTGGTGTCCGACACGTTCCTCGGCGGCCGTCTCGGTGTGCTGGTTTCCGGCGCGTATGCGATCAACAATACGTTGGAAGAGGGCACAAGTTCGGTGCGCTGGATGTCCAATCTGGGCAACAGCTCGACGGCCTCGACGAGCAACGATTTCGCCAGCGTCGACGGCACGACATGCCCCACCAGCGGCACTCAGCCTGCGGCTTGCGTCACGGCGGACACCGCGTTCCGGCCTCGTTTCCCCCGCTATGACGTCATCACGCTCCACGAGAAGCGCCTGGGTCTGACCGGTTCCGTGCAGTGGCAGCCGGACGAGGACACACTATTCACCATGGATGTGCTGTATGCGGACTTTGCACAGGTCCGCAACGAGTATTACCTGGAGGCGAACTCGTTCAGCACCGGGGGCAAAGGCACCACCGCGACTTACGCGGCATCGGGCACGACATATCATGTGTCGTCCCTGGGCGTCGGAAGCATCAATGTGCTCGGCTACACGCTGGGCGGTCCGACCGGTCTCGACGGACAACTCAACCCAACTCAAACCATCACCGATCTGACGGCGACCGACGTCGGACTCCGCAACGAGCACCGCCTCGATCACCTCGATACGCGTTTCATGCAATTGACTCTCGACGGTTCGCACAGTTTCTCGGACGTCTTCAAGGTTCATATGCTGTTGGGGTGGTCGGAGTCGCATCACCGCAACCCGATCCAGACGACGCTGGCGGCCGATCTGGGCTGCGCCGGAACCGGCGCGGCGGGAGCCTATACTTGCGGCGCCGGCACGACGGCGGATCCATACGAGTTCGATTATAGCCAGGGCAATATGCCGATGCTCCATGTCGGCGCACTTCCGTCCACCGCCACCTGGTTCTTGTCCAACGTTCGCGAGCGCCAGGAATTTGTCTATAACTCCTATCGTTCCGCAGCGGCCGATTTCGAGTACAAGGCGTTTTCGGAACTCAGCTTCTCCGGCGGCGTCGACTACAGGAATTTCGGCTTCGGTTCCCTGGAAACCAGACGTTCAACCGGCGGCACCGGCGAACTGGCCACGATCCCAGATGCCATCCGCGCGGTCCCGTTGTCTTCTTATACGGCACCGGTCTCGCTCAGAGGCGTCGATGTTCCAAGCGGCGCGACGACGACTTGGCTCACAGCTGATCTGAACAAGGCAGCCACGGCGATCAGCCTGTGGGATACGAGTGTGTTCCCGCTCAATTCGGCGGCCGGCTATGCCAGCAACGGCGGCGTCCGCGAAGACGACTATAGCGGTTGGGTACAGGCCGCGTGGGACACCAACGTCTATGGCATGGACTTCCGCGGCGACGTCGGTCTTCGTTACGTTCTGACGGAGTCCGTCTCCGCCGGCTATTCGCTGATCAATAATGCGATCACCCCGGCGACCGGACATGAGGTCTACCACGACTTCCTGCCGGCGCTGAACGCGGTCCTCGAACCGGTGGACGATTTCCTGGTCCGCTTCAACGCCAGCTATGCGATGTCGCGGCCGAACCTGTCTGGCATGTTGCCTTCCGGTTCGGTTTCGGTCTCCGGCAGCAATGCGGCGGCCAAGGTGGGCAACCCCGCCACGCCGCCGATGCGTTCCAAAAACCTCGATCTGTCTTTCGAGTGGTATTACGGCAAGGGATCGATGATCTCCGTGGCCGGATTCTGGAAACACCTCGACAACTTCGTGCAGTCGCAGTCGATCACCGGGACCGCGGCGCAGAATCCATTCGGTATGGACGACTCCGCCTTCATCGCGGCTTGCGGCGGCACCACCTGGGCCAACATCACGAACGCCTATTGTATCGGCCAGGGCGGCCAGAACATGACCTGGGTCTATACCGCCACGAAAAGCGTGAAAGGCGCGCCGTTATACGGCACCGAAATCAACTGGCAACAGCAGCTCTACTTCCTGCCGCATCCATTCGACAACTTCGGCGTGCTGGGCAACTACACTTATGTCCAGGCGCAGCAAACCTATTACGACACGAGCGGCAAGATCCTGATGACCGCAGACTTGAACAACATGTCGCGCAACAGTTACAACGCGACGGTGTATTACGACGATACAATTTTCCAGGCGCGTTTGACGGCCGCCTTCCGCAGTCATTACATCATCGACGCGAACATCCTCTCCAACTACAACAACTATGGCATCTTTGTGAAATCGACCCTGAACCTGGACGCATCTGCTTCCTACAAGATGGACGAGAACTTCATGTTCACGTTCGATGCGCTGAACCTGACCAATCAGGCCACCAATATCTATGCCGACAAATATGCCCAGCGGTCGTACCAGTACCACGAGACCGGCCGCGTGTTTTACGTAGGCGTGAAGTACAACTACTGAACCTTCCTCAGTAACTTTCGCCGCGCCGGGGACGATATCTCCGGCGCTCTTTTTTAGGACGCCGCTTTTCCGGATGCAGCGATGAAACCTCTCTCCGTCGCGTCTCGCAGGACGGTCCTCAAAAGCGCGCTGGCGTTGGGTGCGAGCGCTTCGCCGGCCGGCCGTGCCTCGGCCGGTCCCGCCTTCGACGCCGCCGTCGGGCCCGCGGCGCCATCCGGAGTCCCGACCTATCCGACGCTGGCGGCCGCAGTGGCGGCAGCGCCGGCCGGCGGCACCGAGC
>JAGWVX010000339.1 GCA_018970685.1 Alphaproteobacteria bacterium
GCCGCAAGCTCCAAATTCATCTTTTTGGCGGACTCGATGAATTCCAGATACTGATCCGCCAGCTTGAGGATCGAGATCTTGGCTATATCGACCTTCTGGTTGCGCGCCAACGTCAGCAACAAGTCCAGCGGCCCTTCAAAGCCGTCGACGGTCACCACCAGTGCCTCTTCGGGCGCAATCGGAGCCTCGAACTCTTCGAATGTTTCGGTCTCGAGTAGTTCCGTCACGCGCCGGCTCCGAACAGCTCGCCAAGCCGCGCTTCCGCGCCAGCCGGATCGAAGGGATCTGGAGCGGTCAGCAATCCGAGCGCTCGCTCTGCGCGCTTGAGCGACGTATTTTCCAGCGGCTTCGCTTCCTCAGCCACGTCTCTCATCTCCTCCATCTTGCCATTACAGTGAAGCACGACATCGCAACCGGCGAATAGTGCCGCCTTGGTACGCACGGAAATCGGCCCGGAAAGTGCCCCCATTGAAATGTCGTCGGACATCAGCAGCCCGTCGAAGCCGATTTCCCCGCGAATCACGTCCCGAATCACTTTAGGGCTGGTGGTGGCCGGACGTTGTGGATCAATTGCGTCGTAGACTACATGGGCGGTCATCGCCATCGGGCATTGGTTCAAACTGCGGAAGGTGACGAAGTCCGTCGCGCTAAGTACTTCCGCATCTGTGTCTACATGCGGCAACGCCAAATGCGAGTCCGCCGTCGCGCGCCCATGGCCGGGAATATGCTTCATGACGGGCAGCACGCCGCCTTCCATCAGCCCTTCGATGACCGCGCGACCAAGGTCAATAATCGCTGTTGGATCGCGCCCAAAAGCGCGGTCTCCGATTACGTCGCTAGCACCTTCCACCGGAATATCAAGCAGCGGCAGACAGTCGACGTTGACGCCTAGCTCTGCAAGGTCGTTGGCGATCAGCCGAGCATTTAAATAGGCCGCTTCACAGGCCGCCTCGCGCTCCTTTGCGTAAACCTCCCCGAAGAGCGCCGCGGCCGGACGTCCTCGCCAGATAGGAGGTTTTAGACGTGCCACGCGCCCGCCTTCTTGATCGATCAGCATCGGCGCCTTCGCGTCGTCCACGGTCTCGCGCAGCGCCTCGACCAACGCGCGCACTTGATCGCGATCGGCCACGTTGCGAGCGAAAAGAATGAATCCCCACGGCTGAACATCGCGAAAAAAAGCACGCTCCTCCGCCCCAAGCTGCAAGCCGGAGCATCCGTAGATGGTCCTTGTACGCATGTCCCTTTTAACCGCTCTTGACGCCCGACCTACTTCGCCAAAAAACAAGCCCCACCGTCCGCTTTCAAGCGGTCGCAGAGCGTCATAGCTGCACCTTTACCGGCGAACGACCCAACACGCAGCCGATACCACACTCCTTTGGCACCCAGATCGGCCCGCTGAACATCCTGGGAAAGGCCTGACAGCAAGGCGGCGTGCTTCGCTTGATAGGCCGTCCACGCGGCATCGGCGTCGTTTTGCGATTTATAGGCCCCGATCTGCAGCAAATAAGCTCCGCCGGTGGAAGCCACAGACTCCGCCCGTGTCGGCGCCATCGCGGTCTTCGCGAAGGGTCTTTCCACCGGTTTTTCGGCCATTTTGGTCGCCATCAACGCAGCTGGCCGCGCCGTCGCTAGGTTCGGCGTTTTGGCAATCTTTGCCCGCGTGGTTACTGGCGGGGCCTCTGCGATCTTCAGAGGTGCCTTTGCCGTGGTTGTCATGGTCGAGGACGGCACCGTCGTCGCCTTCATCGGTTCTACCGGCTGCGCCCGAAGAGCCGGTGCGGAAGCCTTCGCCATGGCAGTAGCCGACGCGGGCGCGGTCTGGCCGGTATCCTCGTCTGCACCTGCCGGCTGCTGATAGACCTTGATCTGTTTGGTGGGGATCTCGCCGCTGCCAAGCGCGGTGGCCGATTCGTTGGCCGTGTTCTGTGCGACGACTTGTGCCGGCACATCAGCACGGCCGTGCGCCACGCCGTTGTTATAGGCGAGCCAGACGACACCGCCAAACGCCGCAAGCACCAGCAGTGAGATAACGATGACGACCGGAAGGTGCGAGCCCTCGTCCTCCTTTTCGTCTGCGCCTCCGTCGAAGACGCGCACATCGTCGGGCTCGTAGGTGTCGCGTTCGTAATTGGGCATCCGCCTGCTCCGAATCTGAGGTTCTCAATCTAGCACCGGCCCAGGGTCGAATCACGGCACCGTGCAGTCCTAAAGCACAATCTCTGTGTGGAAAATGCGCCTATACTCCTGTAGGGCAAAGCGGTCGGTCATGCCCGCAATGTAGTCCCGCACGACACCCGCAGTGGCAGTATCGCCAGCCATGCCACACGCCGCGGCCCAGTCGGCCGGGAGCAGCGATGGATCGCACGACAGGGCACGAAAGAGTTCTGCCACGACCGTCTTGGCCTTGTCCATCGAGGCCATGACACGTTTGTGACGATACATACGGACGAACAAGAATTGCTTAAGTGCCGCCGCGGCCCGCGCCGCAGCTGCGGAGAAGGCGGCTGTTGGGGCGCCGCTGTTCCGGATTTCAGAGGCCGAACCGGCTCGCGCCCGCGCCAACCGAAGACGGGTTTCGGCGATCAGATCCTGCACCAATAGGCCGATCAGTGTACGGACGAGCTCGCCGATGAACCGGCTAAGTTCGAGCGTGCCATAGCGCGCCCGGATCGCTGCCACATGCGTCCCCGCGAGTGGCGCAGCCTCGAGATCTGCGATTTCAAAAAGCCCGGCGCGCAGCCCATCGTCAATATCGTGGGTGAGATAGGCTATATCGTCCGCAAGTGCGGCGATCTGAGCCTCAAGCCCCGGCCAGGTGCCAAGTTCCAGAGACCAGCGGGCATCGAAACTCGCAATGGGCACTGGCAGCGGCGGCTTGATCGGGCCGTTGTGCTTGACAAGCCCCTCCAGCGTCTCCCAGGTCAGGTTGAGGCCGTCAAAATCCGGATAGCGGTGTTCCAGCTTGGTTACCAGACGCAATGCATGCGCATTGTGGTCGAAACCTCCGATAACAGCGCTGGCCGCAGCCAGCGCTTTTTCGCCCGCGTGCCCGAATGGCGTGTGGCCCATGTCGTGTGCCAAGGCCAAGGCCTCGGCCAAGTCCTCGTCCAGCGCCAGGACCCGCGACACGGAGCGCGCGATCTGCGCCACCTCCAGCGAATGAGTCATACGTGTACGGTAATAATCGCCTTCGTGCTGTACGAAGACTTGTGTCTTATGCTTAAGGCGGCGGAACGCTGTGGAATGCAGGACCCGATCACGGTCTCGCTGATAACAAGTTCGCGTGGCGCTCTCGGTTTCCCGGTAAAGCCGCCCACGGCTGTCCGCCGGCTTGGTGGCGTAAGGCGCGCGCGTCGCCGGAGGTATGAAAAGCGGCCCCAGAAGCCGTCCAGCCGATGAAATCTCCGTCATTCCGGCCTTTGCGCTTGCCATTCCCATGACTACATAAGACTCGCTATGATTATGGCACTTAAAGGACA
>JAGWVX010000012.1 GCA_018970685.1 Alphaproteobacteria bacterium
CGTTGAAGCGCGGAAAGTTCACGGCTGACGCCGAAGTCCTCGAGGAGATCATCAGCGAGCAAGGGGTCGGTGGGCTGGTGGTCGGCCTGCCGTTGAACATGGACGGCAGCGAAGGCCCGTCAGCGCAGTCGGCCCGCTCCTTCGCGCGTAATTTCGCGACACGCACCCGTCTGCCGATCGCGCTGTGCGACGAGCGCCTTTCGACGGCGGCGGTCACGCGGACGCTGCTCGATGCGGATGCTTCGCGTAAGCGCCGTGCCGAACTCGTGGACAAAATGGCCGCTGCCTATATCCTCCAAGGTGCGCTTGACCGTATGCGGCTGGGGGAAAAATGAACGTGGGCGCCGCCGGCGACGATCGTCCAGTGACCATTCGCTGGCTGCCTCCGGGTTTGCGTCCGCCGGGCGGCTTGACCGCGCGTCAGGAGCTGGTGTTCCTGCTGGTCGGCGCGGCTGCCGTGTTCGGCGGTTACGACACCAACGTATTCGGCTTTGCCGTGCCTCAGGTGCAAGCCAGCCTGCACATCGCCGAAGACAAAATCGGACTCACGGTTTCGATTTTCCGGCTGGCCGCGATCGCGGCGCTGGTGCTGGCGTGGTCGGCCGATCTGATCGGACGGCGGCGCCTGCTGTTATTTACGATCGCCGGTCAAGCGCTGGCGACGTTTGCGACCGGCTTTGCCCAGGACTACGCTCAGTTTGTTTGGCTGCAGACCGTAACGCGAACCTTCGGCTACGCCGAGGAGATGCTGTGCTACGTCGTCGTCGCCGAGGAAATCTCGGCACAGGCGCGCGGTTGGGCAAACGGGACCCTGGCGGCGATGTATTACGCCGGCGGCGGTGTCGCCTCTTTGGTTTTCGTCTTCATCTCGACCATCGGTTGGCGCGGCATGTACATCGTCGGCTCGATCCCGATATTCCTGGTGGCCTATTTGCGGCGATATCTGCCCGAGACCAAGCGCTTCGAAGTACGGGAGCACGAGGTGGAGAAGCTGACCTCGCGCATCGGTGGCGCTATCGACCTAACGCGCCGCCTTCTTCACGAGCATCCCCGCCGTGTTACCGTCATCCTGATCGCAATCGCCGCTTACGGCTTCGCCATCTGGCCCGCGGCCGTCTTCGGTCAGAAATACCTGCAGAGCGTGCTGCACTTCACGCCGGGGGAAACCACGGCCTTGATCCTGCCCGGCGGGCTGGTGGCCGTCACCTTCAACATCTTGGCCGGACGTCTCAGCGACTGGATCGGTCGCAAGGCGGTGATCTTTGGCGCCTGCTTCGTCGCCATGGCAAGCTACGGCACATTTTACAGCGGTGTGCATTGGCAATACGTGGCCTACATGTGGGTGCCGGGGTTTTTCGGTTTCCTCTGCGCCGACTCGTTATTCGCCGGCCTTTCCGCCGAAATTTTTCCGACAGCGTACCGCGCGACGGTTTCCGGTCTGCGTTATCTCGTCAGCATCTTATGCGGGGCTGTCAGCTTGGCACTCGAAGGACCGCTCTACAATTTCCTCGGCGGACATGGTCCGGCGCTGATCGTCCTGATGATGACCATGCCCATTGCGATGATCGCTCTCTTGCGCCTGCCGGAGCCTGCCGGCCGGAGCTTGGAGGACATCGCCGCGGAGGCCGACAAAAAATAATCTTCTGCGACTGATAATGAAGTATTTTCGGCTTCTCTGCGACATCGCCGTTGTTTGACCGATGGAAACAATCGGCTTTTTTGAAATTTGTCGCAGGCCTTATTTTTTTCAAACGGCCACTTGAACCGGCACGCTCGAATGACCAGATATCTTATATCACGATATTTGTATGCAGACTTCACGTCGCTGTTTCGTGGCTTGTTCGCCCACGGCCGTCGCACGGGCGGCATGCAATTCGTCGGCAGGTATCTTTTTTGAAAAGTCACAAACCGTATGCGGGAGGAGACTATGCAAAACGTACCCCTAAAACTTTTGGCGCCACAATCGAAACCGGGCCGACCGGGCGCTTGCCCTAACCCTTTGACATGCCTATAAGCCGGGTTTCGATGAGCCCGGCCGCAGCCGCCACACCGATCCTGAAAGCCAGCCATCTGCTTGGTATCGAAGGCCTTTCGGTCGGCGAGATCACTGCTTTGCTCGATCTGGGGGACGAATACGTCGCCCTTGGCCGCGCCAAGGAGAAGAAATCGCCCCTATTGAAGGGGCGCACGGTCATCAATCTGTTCTTCGAAGCCTCCACCCGCACCCAGAGCTCGTTCGAACTGGCGGGCAAGCGGTTAGGCGCCGACGTCATGAATATGTCGGTGCGCACGTCGTCGGTGTCCAAGGGCGAGACGCTGATCGACACCGCTACCACCCTGAACGCCATGCGGCCGGACATTCTCATCGTCCGCCACCAGGATTCGGGCGCGGCCGAGATGTTGGCGCGCAAACTCGATTGCTGCGTGGTCAATGCAGGCGACGGCAGCCATGAGCATCCAACCCAGGCTCTGCTCGACGCGCTCACTATCCGGCGCCGGCGGCGGTCTTTCGAAGAACTGACGGTAGCGATTTGTGGCGACGTGGCTCACAGCCGTGTTGCCCGTTCCAACATTCATCTTCTGTCGAAGATGGGCGCG
This sequence comes from Alphaproteobacteria bacterium, assembly GCA_018970685.1. Taxonomy (GTDB): domain Bacteria; phylum Pseudomonadota; class Alphaproteobacteria; order Micropepsales; family Micropepsaceae; genus Rhizomicrobium. The sequence continues at coordinate 2,599 of JAGWVX010000012.1, forward strand.
CGGGTTCGCTTGGTGGCGCCGCGCACCTTGCTGCCGGCGGACGCTGCGCGCTTTGGGGTCGAGATTTTCACGGACATGCGCGAAGGTCTGAAAGGTGTCGACATCGTGATGATGCTGCGTCTCCAGACGGAACGCATGACAGGCGCCTTCATTCCATCGATGCGGGAATATTTCCGCTTCTGGGGACTGGATCGCGAGAAGCTGGCTTATGCCAAGCCCGGGGCGCTGGTCATGCATCCGGGGCCGATGAACCGCGGCGTAGAGATCGACTCGGCTGTCGCCGACGATATCGAGGTGAGCCTGATCCACGAGCAGGTGGAGATGGGCGTCGCAATCCGCATGGCGGTGCTCGACGCCTTGTCGCGCGGATTGGCCCAGCAGGGACGCAACACGCCATGAGCAACCGGCGCACCGTCTTCTGCAATGCGCGGCTGATCGATCCGGCCACGGGGCTCGACGCCAAGGGAGGCTTGCTGGTCGAGAACGGCAAGATCGCCGACGCCGGGCCGCGCCTGTTCGGCGATGTCGATCGCGCGGATCCGGAAGTGATCGACTGCAAAGGTTTGGTGCTGGCGCCGGGCCTGATCGACATGCGCGTCTTTACCGGAGAGCCGGGAAGCGAACACCGCGAGACCTTGGAGTCCGCCAGTCTCGCGGCAGCGGCCGGGGGCGTCACCACCATCGTCGTAATGCCAAACACCGATCCGGTGATCGATGAACCTTCACTGGTGGACTTCATTCGCCGGCGTGCGCAAGCCACGGCCTGCGTCCGTGTTGCGCCGATGGCCGCCCTCACCCGTCACCTCGCCGGTGAGATGATGACCGAAGTCGGTTTGCTGATGGAGGCGGGCGCCGTGGCGTTCACCGACGGCGACCGCACCATCGCCAACACGCGGGTGCTGCGCCGGGCGCTGGCTTACGCCTCGACGTTCGGCGCCTTGGTGGTCGGCCATGCGGAAGATCCCGGCCTTGCCGACGGCGCCGCAATGACCGAAGGCGAATACGCGATGCGGCTGGGCATACCCGCCGCGCCGACCGCTGCCGAAACCATGATCGTCGAGCGCGACATCCGTCTCGTCGAGTTGACTGGCGCGCGCTACCACTTCGGCCAGATATCCTGCCGCGCCTCGCTGGAGAACGTCGCCGCCGCCAAGCAGCGCGGCCTGCCGATCACCTGCGGCGTCGCCGCGCATCATCTGGCGCTGAACGAACTGGATGTCGGCCCCTACTACACCTTCATGAAGGTGAAGCCGCCGCTGCGCTCCGAAACCGATCGCGCGGCGATGGTGGATGGCGTCGCCTCAGGCCTGATCGACGTGATCGTCTCCAGCCATGATCCGCAAGCGGCCGACACCAAGCGCCAGCCGTTCTCGCAGGCCGCCTTCGGCGCTGTCGGACTTGAAACGCTTCTGCCGGTGGCGCTGGGCGTGCATCACAACGGCAGTGCCGATCTGCTTCATGTGCTGAAGGCGCTGACGGCGGCACCCGCCAAGATCCTCGGCCTCAACGCGGGAACTTTGGCCAAGGGTGCGCCTGCCGATCTGGTGCTCATCGATCCCGGTGCGCCGTATGTGCTCGATCCGGACAAGCTGCATTCGCGCGCGCGCAACACGCCCTTCGAGGGCCGCAGGTTCCAGGGGTTGGCGATGAAGACCTTCGTCGGCGGCGAATGCGTCTTCGACCGCGAGGCGGGGCAATGATCGCCAGCGCCCCGATCGGCTGGCCGGACGCTTTGCTGTGCCTGGCCGTCGGATATCTGCTCGGCTCGATCCCGTTCGGCCTGATCATCACCCGGCTGGCCGGTCTCGGCGACGTGCGCAAGATCGGTTCGGGCAATATCGGCGCGACCAACGTGTTGCGCACCGGCAAGAAATGGGCTGCGGCCCTCACCCTGCTGCTCGACGGCGGCAAAGGTGCCGTCGCGGTGCTGGTCGCGTACATGTTCTACGGCACTGAAGGGGGCGTGGTGGCTGGAACCGCCGCGATCCTCGGCCATATCTTTCCGATCTGGCTTCACTTTAAGGGCGGCAAAGGCGTGGCGACGTTTATCGGCGTGATGCTCGCAGCCTATTGGCCGACCGGACTGTTGGTGATCGCAACTTGGCTGATTGTCGCCTATCTCTCGAAGATTTCCTCGCTGTCGGCGCTGATCGCGGCCGCGCTCGCGCCGGCCTACACCATCGCGCTCGGCAATCTGCCCTACGCCGTGCTGGCGTTCGTGTTGGCAGTCATCATCTTCATTACCCATCACGAGAATATTCATCGTCTCTGGCGCGGGGAGGAGCCGCGTATCGGCGGCAAGAAGATCGGCGGCTGACCATGCCGTATAGGCTTTCGGATAACGAACGGCGCGCCTGGTTCCGGCTGGCGCGCGTGCCTCACGTCGGGCCGGTGACCTTTGCGCAGCTGTTGGCGCGCTTCGGCTCCGCCACGGCCGCCCTGGCCGAGGTGCCGCGGCTTGTCAGGCGGGGCGGCGGCGAAATCGCCAAGCTGCCGAGCGACGACGACGCGCGCCGCGAGTTGGAAGCTCTGGCAAAATTCGGCGGCAGGATGATCGCCAGCGTCGAACCGGATTACCCGCGCGGTCTGGCCGCTCTCGATGCGCCGCCGCCGATGATCTCGGTGGCCGGGCAAACGGTGCTGCTGTCGCGCGAGATGATCGCCATTGTCGGTGCGCGCAATGCCTCGGCACTGGGGCGCAAGTTGGCCAGCCGTCTCGGCTCAGATCTGAGCGCGGCCGGGCTTGTCGTGGTCTCTGGTATGGCGCGCGGCATCGATACGGCCGCCCATGAAGGGGCCCTCGCCAGCGGAACTTGCGCGGTCGTCGCCGGCGGCATCGACGTCGTCTACCCCCCGGAGAACGCGTGGCTTTACGACCGCATCAGGGCCGAGGGCATCGTCGTGTCGGAAATGCCGCTGGGGCAGACGCCGCAAGCGCGGCACTTCCCGCGCCGCAATCGGATCGTCTCCGGCCTGGCACGTGGCGTGATCGTCGTCGAGGCAGCGGAAGGTTCCGGCTCGCTGATCACGGCGAACTTCGCGCTGGAGCAAAACCGTGAGGTTTTTGCCGTGCCCGGTTCGCCGCTCGACCCGCGCGCCAAGGGTGCCAACGGCCTGCTGCGCCAAGGGGCTGTGCTGACCGAAACGGCCGAGGATGTTTTTGCCGTGCTCAACCCCATCCTGGGCGGCGGCTTTCGGGAGCCGGCCCGTGATCTCGAGGGCCTATCGCCGGTCGTGGTCGAGGTGGAAGCAGACCGGGTACGCACCCTGATCGAAGAGGCGCTCGGACCGGCGCCGGTCGGCGTTGATGAACTGATTCGGTTGTGCGGTGCGCCCGCCGCCGTGGTTCTCACGGTCCTCCTGGAACTTGAACTCGCCGGAAGGTTGGCCCGGCACCCGGGAAATCGGGTTTCCTGGGCCTGAACCGGTCCTTTGTGTCCGCATCTTAACTGGCATCTTTGCCCGAATGGCCGATATCAAGGCCTTGGCAAGAAGGCGCGCGTAATATGGTATAGTGACAACTATAAGTTATATTCAGCTAAAGTTGATGCGCCCAAAAATTGTATGTCGTCCAAGGGTGTTTCAAAAAATCCTCTAAAACAGCGAAAAACAAAGTTAATGACAAATACGTCCTGCCGAAATCACGCGTTGACACTGCTCGGCGGCTTCTATCAGTGTCCGCCGACCCAAAGAGCCACAGTCGTTGGCGGTTTTCGTGGTTCGCGGCCCTGCCGCGGCGCCACAAGACCGTGTGAGCACCTTTCCGCATGAACGTTCTCGTCGTCGAATCTCCCGGCAAGATCAAAGCGATCAGCAAGTATCTTGGTTCGGGATACAAGATCCTGGCTAGTTTCGGCCACATCCGCGACCTCCCCTCTAAGGATGGTTCGGTGAAGCCGGACGAAGACTTCGCCATGACTTGGCATGTCGACGAGCGGGCGCAAAAGCGGATCAAGGACATCGCCGACGCTCTGAAGACGGCGGACAAGCTGATCTTGGCCACCGACCCCGACCGCGAGGGCGAAGCCATTTCCTGGCACGTGCTTGAAGTGCTCCGGCAGAAGAAGGCGATCGGCAAGACTCCCGTCGAGCGCGTCGTGTTCAACGCCGTCACCAAGGACGCGCTTTTGGACGCCATCGCCCACCCACGCGAAATCAACGAGGAGCTGGTCGACGCCTATCTGGCGCGACGCGCGCTCGACTATCTCGTCGGCTTCACGCTGTCGCCCGTACTGTGGCGCAAGTTGCCGGGTGCGCGGTCGGCCGGACGTGTCCAGTCGGTAGCGCTCAGGCTCGTGGTCGACCGCGAAGTCGAGATTGAAGCCTTCAAGGCTCAGGAATATTGGACCGTCGATGCGGATGTGCAGGCGTCGTCGGGTTCGTTCAAAGCGCGCCTGACCCATCTAGACGGCAAGAAGCTCGACAAGCTGTCGCTCCCCGGCGAGGCGGACGCCAAGCGCGCCGTGGATGCCATCAACAGCCACAAATTCGCGGTCGGCAGTGTCGAGAGCAAACCGGTCAAGCGCCATCCTTCGCCGCCGTTCATCACCTCCACCCTGCAGCAGGAGGCGTCACGCAAGCTCGGCTTTGCCGCCAAGCGCACCATGCAGATCGCGCAACTGCTTTACGAAGGTGTCGACGTCGGGGGCGAGAGTGTCGGCCTGATCACCTATATGCGCACCGACGGAGTGACGATGGACGGCGGCGCCATCCGTGAAGCGCGCGACATGATCGGCGAGCGGTATGGCAAGAAATATGTGCCGCACAGCCCGCGCGCCTATACCAGCAAGGCAAAGAACGCACAGGAAGCTCACGAAGCCGTTCGGCCGACGAGCTTCCACCGCACACCCGAATCCGTTTTGCGTTATCTCAATTCCGATCAGGCCAGGCTTTACGAACTGATCTGGAAGCGCGCAGTCGCCAGTCAGATGGAGAGCGCAGAGCTGGAACGCACTACGGTCGACATTATCTCCATCGACCAGCAGGTCACCCTGCGCGCCACGGGCACTGTGACATTGTTCGACGGCTTCCTAACGCTTTACCAGGAAGGTCACGACGACGAAGTCGACGAGAATGGCGCCAAGCTGCCGCGCGTGGCCGTTGGCGATCACACGCAAATCGAAAAAGTCGAGCCGGCGCAGCATTTCACCGAACCGCCGCCGCGCTATTCGGAAGCCAGCTTGGTGCGCAAGCTGGAGGAACTCGGCATCGGCCGCCCCTCCACCTACGCTACCATCCTCTCGGTCCTGCGCGACCGCGCTTACGTGCGCATGGATCGCAACCGGTTCATTCCCGAAGACAAGGGAAGGTTGGTGACGGCGTTCCTTTCGAGCTTCTTCCAGCACTATGTCGAATACGGCTTCACGGCCGATCTCGAAGAAAAACTCGACGAAGTGTCCGCAGGCGAACTTAACTGGAAGCAATTGCTGCGCGATTTCTGGAAGGATTTCTCGGCGGCCGTCGCCGGCACCAAGGACCTCAAGATTTCGCAGGTCATCACCGAACTGGACACGTTGCTCGGAAACCACATCTTTCCGCCCGGCGATGACGGCGCCGACCCGCGCGTCTGCCCGACCTGCGGCAATGGCCGGCTCAGTCTGAAGCTCGGCCGCTTCGGCGCTTTTGTCGGCTGCTCGAATTATCCCGAATGCCGCTATACGCGGCAGCTCGGCCAGAAGCCGGGCGACGGCAATGGCGAACCGCGGCCCCTCGGCATATTTCCCGAGACGGGCGAGCAGATCACGCTGCGCAGCGGCCGCTTCGGGCCTTACGTGCAGCTCGGCGAAGGCGAGAAGCCGAAGCGCGCGGGTCTGCCCAAAGGCACCGACGCGTCGAATGTTGAGCTGGAACTCGCCATCAAGCTGCTATCGCTGCCCCGTGAAGTCGGCAAGCATCCGGAGAGCGGCGAACCGATCACGGCGAATTTCGGCCGCTATGGGCCTTACGTCGCCCACAACGGAAGTTACGCCTCGCTCGAGTCACCCGAGGACGTCTTCAACATCGGCCTCAATCATGCGGTCACTGTGCTGGCGGAGAAGAAGGCGCGCGGCTTCGTCCGGCGCGGACCGGAACCGCTGAAGGAATTGGGCGCGAACCCGGAAGGCGGCGCGGCCATCAAGTTGATGAAGGGACGCTTTGGTCCCTATGTCACGGACGGTGCGGTCAACGCGACGGTTCCCAAGGGCAGCGATCCGATGGCGGTCACGCTCGAAGATGCGCTGGCGCTGATCGCGGCGCGCGCGGCCAAGGGCGGCGGCAAAGCCAAGAAGCCCAAGAAAGCGGCCAAAGCGCCGGCTGAAAAGAAGAAATCGGAAACGAAGGTGCCGGAGAAAAAGGCCGCGCCTGCGAAAAAGAAGAAGGCACCGGCCAAGAAGAAACCCGCAGCCAAGACTGCGCAGGCCGGCAAATAGACGTGACACGAAAAGCAAAAGGCAAGCCCGCGCCGCCCATCGACAGGACGCGCGTGCTTGAAGCATTGGCCTCGCGCCCGGGTGCGACCAAGCGCGATCTATCGCGCATGCTCGGCATCAAGGGCTCGGACCGCATCGCTCTCAAGCGCATCCTGAAGGAATTGGATGCTGAAGGTCTGCTCGAGGGCAACCGCAAGCGCGGCTACACCCAGCCGGGCGTCCTGCCAGACGTCGCCGTGCTGGAAGTTACCGGTCAGGACATGGACGGCGAACTGCTGGCGCGCCCGCAACGCTGGGAATCGAATGATGAGCCACCTCAGATCGTTGTTGTGCAGGGTGAAGACGGGGCGGCTCTAGGTCAGGGCGAGCGCATTCTCGCGCGCTTGTCGAAAGCCGCCGATGGTTACGAAGCACGCGTCATCAAGCGCTTGGGCGCCAGCGCGCATCGCGTGCTCGGCGTTCTGCGCGTCTCCAGCCAGGGCCTGCGCATCGCGCCGATCGACCGCAAGAGCCGAACCGAATTCTCCGTCGATCCGCGTGAGCGTAACAGTGCGCAGAACAACGAGTTGGTCCTTGCCGAACCTATCGCCGGCCGCGCCGCCGGCTTTCCCCGTGCACGGATCGTGGAACGCATAGGCAGCATGGATGCACCCAAGACCGTCAGCCTGATCGCCATCCACGCCCATGGCATCCCGACGGATTTCCCGAAGGAAGCACTCGACGAAGCGGAGAAAGCCGGCGCGCTCGATCCGCGTGGACGCACCGACCTGCGGAACATTCCTCTGGTCACGATCGATCCGGAGGATGCGCGGGACCATGACGACGCGGTGTGGGCCGGACCGGATCCAGATCCAGCAAACAAGGGTGGCCATATCTGCCTCGTCGCCATCGCCGACGTCGCCCATTATGTCACGCCGGGTTCGTCGCTCGACAAAGAAGCTTATAAGCGCGGCAATTCGGTGTATTTCCCCGACCGTGTCGTGCCGATGCTGCCGGAAAAACTGTCCGCGGACTTGTGTTCGTTGAAAGAAGGGGTCGACAGGCCCTGTCTTGCCGTACGCATGGTCCTTGATGCGCACGGCCGCAAGCGCCGCCACGAATTCCTGCGCGGAACGATGCGTTCTGCGGCGCGGTTGACCTATGCACAAGCACAACACGCCTTCGACGGCAAACCCGATGCGACGCTGTCTGACACGACAAAAGGATCACTGACGGCACTGTGGAAAGCCTATAGCGCTCTGGTCGAAGAACGTGAGGCACGCAATCCGCTCGATCTCGATCTGCCCGAGCGACGCATTCAGATCGGCGCCGACGGCAAGATCGCCTCCATCGCCTTCCGTGAGCGGCTGGAATCCATGCGCCTGATTGAAGAGTTCATGGTGCTGGCCAATGTCGCCGCAGCGGAGTCGCTGGAAAAAGCGCGCATGCCGCTGATCTATCGCGTGCATGAAGAGCCGTCAAAGGAAAAGCTCTTTGCCTTTTCCGATTATCTGAAAACCATCGGCATGAACTTCGCCAAAGGTCAGGTGATGAAGCCGTCCGTATTCAACCGCATTCTTTCGAATGCCAAGAACGGCCCGCATGAGCAGGTGATGAACGATGTCGTGCTCCGAACGCAGGCGCAAGCGATCTACGATCCCAACAACCTCGGCCATTTCGGCTTGAACTTGGCCAAATATGCCCATTTCACCTCGCCTATTCGGCGCTATGCTGATTTGATCGTCCATCGTGCGCTGATCCGCGCGTTGAAGCTGGGTGACGGCGGCCTGACCGATCGCGAAGTTGCCCGGCTCGGCGAAATCGCCGAACACATCTCCACCACGGAGCGCCGCGCCATGGCCGCCGAACGCGACTCTAACGATCGTTACGTCGCCGCCTTCATGGAGGACCGCGTGGGGGCACGTTTCGACGCCCGCATCACCGGCGTCACACGCTTCGGCCTGTTCGTACGGCTGGCGGAGACCGGGGCGGAAGGGTTGCTGCCCGCGCGGACGCTGGGGACAGAGTATTTCCGGCATGACGAGCGCCGCCACGCGATGATCGGCGAACGCACGGGAACTGTTTACAGCTTGGGCGATGTCGTTGCGGTCCGGCTGGCGGAGGCGGCGCCCCTTACCGGCGGGCTCCGCTTCGATTTGGCCGAAGCAGCAGCGCCCGCACGAGACGCGCGACGGCCGGCCCCCATTCGACCGCGGAGCAAACGGCGGCGATGACCGATTTCTTCGACCCGAACGAGGAAAAGGTCGCCCGTGTTGTGCTCCGTCCGAAAGACGCCGCGACGCTGATCCTCGTGAAGCGCGAGGGTGAGCCGCGGGTGTTGATGGGCCAGCGCCATTCCAGCATGGCGTTCATGGCTGGAAAGTTCGTGTTTCCGGGCGGGCGGGCCGAGATCGGCGACCAGCGCATCGCTGCCGCGGCCGAATTGCGCCCTGAGGTGATGGAAAAGGTGTCTTTCGGCGTAACCCTGTCACGTGCGCGGGGGTTCGCTCTCGCCGCCATCCGGGAAACTTTCGAAGAAACCGGCGTTCTGGTCGGTACATCCAACGGCAAGTGCCCGCGCACCCGCTCGGCGGCTTGGTCGCGTTTCTTCGCACACGATGTCATGCCGAAACTCGATACGCTCGATTTGATCGCCCGTGCCGTTACGCCGCCCAATCGCCCGCGCCGCTTCGATGCGCGCTTTTTCATGGCGGATGCTTCGGCCATTGCCCGCATCGTCGAGGAACCCGCAAATGAAGAGCTCTTGAAACCTTGTTGGTTGACGCTGGCCGAGGCTCGGGCGCTGGACCTGCCGTCGATCACCCGTCGGATCTTGGCCGAAGTCGAGGTTCGGCTGGGGTCGGGGCCTCGTCCGATCCCGTTTTTCAGGTTTTCGCGCGGGAAACCGAGCCTGACCTACCTCTAGCGGCCCCGCCTTGACTTCCCGGGCGCCGTGGCTAGTTTACGCCCCCTTTGACGGGCCTTTTCGAGGAGTACCCAGATGGCGAAGCCGACCACAGCCAAGATCCGCCTCAACAGCGAGGGCGGCACGGGGTACTTCTACGTGACCAAGAAGAACACCCGCACGATGACCGAGAAATTCTCCGTCAAGAAGTACGACCCGGTCCTGCGCAAGCATGTCGAATTCAAAGAAGGCAAGATTAAGTAATCTGCCCTCGCCTAGTCCCGCGAAGCTTTAACTTTTTCGATGAATGGCAGCATGAACCCGTGCAGAAGCGGGACGACGCCTGCCGGTAAGTCGTGCCCCCAGCCTTCGATCTCGTGATATTCCGCACCTGGTATGCAGGCGGCGAGCTGGCGCCCATGTTCTGGAAGGAGCAGCGTGTCGGCCGACCCGTGCATGACTAGTGCCGGGAGTTCCAGACCTTTCAGCTGCTCGCCGCGCGGCGGACCGGCCAGGATCGCCGCCCAGTGCCGAAGCAGTCCCTCGGGATAATAACAGCGATTATAGGCGCGTCCGATCTGAACCGCTGCGCGTTCGTCGTCGACCGCAAAAGCCGTGGACGCGTACGCCCTGCGGGACTTCAGGATGTGGCCGATTACAGACGCCCGGTCGTGTGCCACCGATGGTGTCGTCAGCGCCAAATGCGCCTCTGGTGTTGACGGAGGCAGGCCGTTGTCGCTGGTCGTCGAAAAAATGGCAATCAAGGACCGCGCCTTCCTGGGATGTCCCAATGCAACCAGCTGCGCAATCATGCCGCCCATCGATGCACCGCAAATATGGGCGCTGTCGATCCGCAGCGCGTCCAGTAGTCCGGCGGCGTCCGCGGCCATGTCGCTCAAGAAATACGGTATGTCAGGCTTCCGCCTATTGCGCAGCGAGGCCGTAATTGACCGAGGATCAGGAATCATACCGTCCCACTTTTGCGTCAGGCCTACGTCACGATTGTCGAAGCAAATGACTCGCAGCCCTGCGTTTACCAAGCCGTCGCGGAATTCTTCCGGCCACGCCGTGAGTTGCTGCCCGAAACCATGGATCAGCAAAATGGGTGCTCCGTCCTCCGGCCCGTATGCCTCGTATGCCATGTCGATGCCGTTCGCGCGGATTCTAGCCATGACGCCCTCAAATTCCTTTGGACGGCCCTTATCGGGCCGCACCGCTTCCTTGACAAGATATCAGCCGCGCTGGAGCCTAGGCTTTCCTTACTGCAACCGGGACGCCGCATGAGTGCTTTCGTCGTCGTCAATCCGCGTTCCGGCAATGGCAGGACCCGCCAGGGATGGCGTGCGCTCGAGACGTCGCTCTCAGCGATCTACCCTTACATGACAGTGGCCTTCACCAGGCGTCATGGCGACGCCGCCGAATTGGTCGCCGGCGCGTTGCGTGAGGGCCATCACGAAATTGTTGCGGTAGGCGGCGACGGCACGATCAACGAAGCCGTCAACGGTTTTTTTGACGCCAATGGTCCGGTATCTCCCGACGCGGTGTTGGCGTTTGTCTCGAGCGGCACTGGCGGCGATTTCAAAAGGGCATTCGGCATCTCGGAAAACAGTCTTGGCGCCGTTCAACGACTGAAGCACGCAGGCATACGGCCGATCGATGTGGGAAAGGTCTCGTTTCTGTCCAAGGATGGTGCGGCGCGCATCCGCTATTTCGCCAATATCGGTTCGTTCGGCCTTTCCGGAAAGATCGTCGACGCAGTCAACCGCTCGGTTTTCGCCAAATTACTCGGAGGTTCCTTCGCCTTCGCGTTCCATAGCGTCATCGGTCTTTTAGCCTATCGCGGCCGCACGGTGCGCCTCATCATCGACGACGTGTTCGATGAGATCATAACGATCTCGACCGTCGCCGTTGCCAACGGCACGACGTTTGGGGGCGGCATGGTGGTGGCGCCAAACGCCAAACCCGACGACGCATCGTTTGATGTCATCGTCATCGCAAACGCACCGAAAAGGCAGATGCTTGCAGACATGAAACTCATTTACACCGGCGAGCATCTCGGCAATCCGAACGTACGCGTCATCCGCGGGCGCAAAGTCGTTGCCGCGCCTGTCGCCGAGACACGCGGCCGGCCCGTGCTGATCGAGACGGACGGCGAAGGAATCGGGCGGCTGCCTGCGACATTCGAAATTCTACCCGGCGCCCTGAACGTGCGATGCTGAGGAGCGAGTTGTAATGGGTATAGATCGCACCAAAATCCGTTGGAACGGCTGGGGCTGGGCGGCGCACAAGGACGATCTCAGCGATCGCGAGGACATTTGGAGATGGTTGGCTTCCGAGTTGAGCATGCCGGCGCTCCTGGCAACGCCGGCGCGGGGCTTTGAGGAGCTGTCGCTTCCACCCTGTGCGCTTTCGCTCGAAGATCGCCATAGTTTGAACCGTATCGTCGGCGAGGAGCACGTACGCGGCGACGTTTACGAGCGTGCCTTTCACACGCTAGGTCGCAGCTATTACGATCTGCTGCGTCTGCGTGCGGGCGATCTCTCACTGGCGCCGGATGTGGTGGTCTATCCGCGCGGGACCGAGGAAGTTTTGGCCGTGCTGAAATTTGCGGCGGAGCGGGACATCGCCGTCATTCCTTTCGGCGGCGGCACAAGTGTCGTCGGCGGCGTCAGCGGCGTTCGAGGGGCGTTTAAAAAAGCGATCACCGTCGATTTATCGGCGATGGATAGGTTAATCGACATCGACAATGTTTCGGGGACGGCGACTGTAGAGGCCGGCATTGCAGGTCCCGCGCTGGAGAAGGCCCTTGAAACCAAAGGCGTCACGCTCGGCCACACGCCGCAGTCTTTCGAGTTTTCCACGCTCGGCGGCTGGATTGCACATCGTGGCGCCGGCCAGGGATCGAACCGTTACGGCCGCGCGGAGGACTGGCTGATCGGCGTCAAGCTGGCGACGCCGCGCGGTTTGCTTGCGACGGGCGATGCGCCGGCATCGGCCGTCGGACCACAACTGGTCGATTTGATCGTCGGTTCGGAAGGTGTCTTTGGAATCGTCACCGAAGCAACGGTCCGTGTCCGCCCGCAACCGGCGGTCTGCGACTATCGAGGCTATTTGTTCCGTGATTTCGAAAGTGGCATGGCGGCGATCCGTGCGGCGATGCGGGAAGACATCGCAACAACGATGCTGCGCCTTTCGGATGCGGACGAGACACGTTTCTATCGCTCTTATGGCAACCTCGGAAGACCGAGAACCATTTTGCGGCGGCTGACCGATCTCTATCTGGAAATGCGTCACTTCGACGAAAAAGCATGCGCCCTGATCGCCGGCTTTGAGGGCAGCAGAAGCATCGCCAAGGCGGCACGCAAACAATTCGACGCCGTTGCACGACGACACGGCGCGCTGGCGTTGGGCACCCGTACCGGCGAGCGCTGGCGGCAAAGCCGGTTTCAAGCGCCGTATCTGCGCGATCCGATGATGGATCGCGGTGTCGGTGTTGATACGCTGGAGACGGCGGCAAGCTGGTCGAAGCTTGGCGTGCTCTACGCCGCTACACGCGCCGCCCTCGAGACCGCGATCCAGCAAGCGGTTCCGCGCGAAGACGCTAAAGGCATCGTGATGTGTCACGTCAGTCATTCTTACACGGATGGCGCAAGCCTCTATTTCACCTACATCTTTCCACGCACGCTCGACGGTGATGTCGTCCAGTGGAAGACGATCAAGAAGGCGGCCACAGATGCGATCGTGGCGAACGGCGGAACTGTCAGCCATCATCACGGTGTTGGCGAGGATCACCTGCCGTGGTTCGCGCAGGAAAAAGGCACGCTGGGCATCGACGTTCTGCGCGCCGTCAAAGCGGCCCTGGATCCCAAAGGCATCCTCAATCCCGGGAAGCTGTTGCCCGATTAGAGCGTCCCAAAAACTCGGCGCAAGGCATTCGCGGCGTCGGTCAAGGCTGTATAGGCCTGTGGCACGATGGCCTGCAGAAAAATGAAGCAGTGGACCATGCCCGGATAATCCGCAATCGTCACGGGGACGCCGGCAGCGCGCAATTTCTCGGCGTAGGCCAGACCCTCGTCATGCAACGGATCGCAACCACCCAGCATCACGTAAGCGGGCGGCAATCCGCCCACGCTCTCCGCCAAAAGCGGCGATAAGCGCGCATCCGAGAGATCGGCCCAAGCCGGCAGATAATGGCCGAAGAACCAATCCATCGTTTGCTTCTCCAAAAAGTAACCGGCCGCAAATTCATGCAATGAGGAGAAACTTCCGCCTAACTGCGTCACAGGGAACATAAGCAACTGGGCAGCAATACTAGGTCCGCCTTGCGCCTTCGCGAGCTGGCAAACGACGGCCGACAACGTCCCGCCGGCAGAATCGCCGGCGACTGCTATCCGGTTCGCATCGACGCCGATATCCGCTGCGTTTGCTTCGACCCAATTCACGGCGGCGAACGCGTCCTCTACGGCTGCGGGGAATTTGTGTTCGGGTGCCAATCGATAATCGACGGCGATAACGCGCGCGCCGCTCTGCTCGGCCAGAAGGCGGCAGATCGCGTCATGGCTTTCGAGGTCACCGATGACGAAGCCGCCGCCATGGAAATACACCACCGCCGGCAACGCTTCGCCGCCAGCGGCCACCGGCGTGTAAAGACGCAGCGCGATATTGCCGCCTGGACCGGGCATGTCGCGGTTTTGGATCTTCCCAATCGGCATGTCTTTTGGGTTGGCGAGCTTCATCACGACCGCGGACGCCATCCGCGCGCTTGCCGGCGACATCTCCCAGAGCTTGGGCGTCGGCATGGTATCTAATTGATCGAGGAACGCCTTGGTCAGCGGATCGAGGGGCATCGTGTCCCGCAAAAAGCTTTGCGGAGGGAGTGTGGCCGGATCGGTAAACGCGGCGCAAGGTGGATTTGGAGGCGGCGATGCTCAGTGGATTGTGGGCTCGCGGCTTGGATCGAGCCGGCGCATCGCGATGTCGTCTAACAGAATCGAGAGTGTGAACCAAAAGCGCGCGCGCTCGGACTCGCCTTCGGCTTCGAACGACGCAGAGGCCCGCTGGGCGTAATCGCGCGCGAGAAGGCCATGCTCGGCGGCCAATTCACCTGCCAATATGCAGAAATCGCCTGCTGATATCCGCATGACGCCACGCCACAGAATCGCGATGATATTTACGCAGATCAGGGTAATCGACAGGTTAAGGCTCTTTGGACCTGCAGATTTTGTTGGAAGTACACTTTAATTCCGTTATTATTCGTAAACTCCGTAATGGAACGGGTATTTCCCGGCCGGGAGACAGATTATGCATGGTAAGAGTGTCCTGCTCGTGATCGGCGGCGGAATCGCCGCCTACAAATCGCTGGAATTGGTGCGACGTCTGAAAGAGCGTGGCGTCGCGGTGCGCGCCATCATGACTAGAGCGGCCAGCGAATTCGTTACGCCGCTGTCGGTTGCCGCGCTGTGCGGCGAGAAGGTGTTTCAAGACCTTTTTAATCTCACCGATGAAGCGGAGATGGGCCATATCCAACTGTCGCGCAGCGCCGACCTAGTCGTTGTGGCGCCGGCAACCGCCGATTTGATGGCGAAACTCGCAGCTGGCCATGCCAACGACTTGGCTTCCACTGCGTTGATTGCCACCGACAAGCCAGTGCTGATGGCGCCCGCTATGAATGTGCGGATGTGGAACCATCCCGCGACACAGAGAAACCTCAAAACGCTGAAGAACGACGGCGTCATGTTTATCGGCCCGAACGACGGTGAAATGGCGTGCGGTGAATACGGCCCAGGCCGCATGGCCGAGCCCGAGCAGATCGTAGCGGCGATTGAGCGAGTGCTGCTCGCAGGGACAACGGGACCGCTGTCCGGGTTCAAGGCTCTGGTGACCGCAGGACCGACGCGTGAACCGCTTGATCCCGTGCGCTACATCGCAAACCGATCATCCGGAAAGCAGGGTTATGCGATCGCCGACGCGCTGGCGAAGGCCGGCGCCGACACCATTCTCGTTTCCGGCCCCGTCGAAGTTGCGCTACCCGCTCACGTCGAGCTTATCCGTATTGAAACCGCACGGGAGATGCTGGCCGCCTGCCAGTCTGTGTTGCCGGTTGATGTGGCGGTGTGCGCGGCGGCGGTTGCAGATTGGCGCCCGGAAGTCGTACCCAACAGCAAGATCAAGAAAACGGACGCGGCACCTTCCCTCAGTTTGATCGCCAATCCCGACATCCTTTCGACGCTGTCCCGTGGCACACCTCGCCCGGCTTTGGTGGTCGGGTTTGCCGCTGAAACCGAAAATGTCGTCGCCTACGCCGCGGAAAAGCGCGAAAAAAAAGGCTGTGACTGGATCGTCGCCAATGACGTCAGCGGAGATGTCATGGGCGGCGACCGTAATGCGGTCCATCTCGTCACGCCGAACGGCGTGGAAGATTGGCCGAAGATGAAAAAAAGCGAGGTCGGAACGCGGCTTGTGCAACGCATTGCAGAAGCGCTGAAAG
>JAGWVX010000013.1 GCA_018970685.1 Alphaproteobacteria bacterium
GCGCGCATGCCGGTGCTGGTTGCCGTGCAGGGCGGCTGCATCGGCGCCGGCGTCGACATGATCAGCGCGTGCGACTGCCGTTACGCCACCGAAGATGCTTTCTTCGTCATCCAGGAAATCAATCTCGGCATGACAGCGGATGTCGGTACGTTTCCCCGACTGTGCCATCTGATGCCGCAAAGCGCTCTGCGCGAACTGGCTTACGCCGGCCGCCGCCTGCAGGCGTCGCGCGCCAAGGAGCTTGGCTTGGTCAGCGAGGTCTTCGGCACACAGGCCGAAATGCTGGCGCATGTCATGGATGTCGCCAAAGAGATCGCCGAGAAATCGCCTCTCGCCGTTCACGGCTCGAAGGTGATGATGAACTATGCGCGCGACCATTCCGTCGCTGACGGGCTGGACTACATCGCCACCTGGCAGGCCGGCATGTACAATCCGGAGACCGACATGCTCGAAAGCTTCATGGCGAAGAACCAGAAGCGCAAGCCGGCGTTCGCGGACCTGCTGCCGGTGAAGAAAGGGTTGTGAGACCGAATTCCCTCAATACCCCGCCGCCAGCCCGGAGGTGCGGCGGTCGTCGTTGGCGCCTTCCAGCAGATGCGTCTTCGAGTTGCGGAGGATCGCTTCGTCGGCACCCCAGGCGTGCACCATCTTGAAAGTATACCCCATCTTTTCCAGCGCCGCTTGCGTTGCGGGCGTGAGATAGCCCGGCTCCACCATCACGAGATCCGGCAGCCATTGCTGATGCATGCGCGGCGCATCGACCGCCTGCTGCATGTTCATGCCGAAATCGACGACGTTGATGATGCTCTCCATGGTGGTCGAGATGATCGTCGAGCCGCCGGGGCTGCCGGTGACCATAAACAGCTTGCCCTTGCGCAGCACGACGGTCGGCGTCATCGAACTCAACGGCCGCTTGCCCGGCCGCACCTCGTCGATGCGGCCCTGCACCAGCCCGAAGGCGTTGGGCACGCCGGGCTTCGAGGTGAAGTCGTCCATCTCGTCGTTGAGGAAGAAGCCGGTGTCGCCCGCGATCTGACCTACGCCGAACAGAAAGTTTATGGTGTAGGTGACGCTGACTGCATTGCCCTTGGCGTCGACCACCGAATAATGCGTCGTATGCTGGCCCTCGGTGCCTCCGAGACTGCCCTTGACCTTGGAGGAAGGCGTGGCGGCGTCCGGCTTGATCCGTGCGCGGATCCAAGCGGCGTGCTGCGGTGACAGCAATTGGGCAATCGGATTCTTCACGAAGGCGGGGTCGCCCAAATACGTGTTGCGGTCGGCAAAGGCGAAGCGTTCGGCCTCCGCCAAGTAATGCGTGGCTTCAACCGAGCCATAGCCCCATTTGGCGAAAGGATAGGGTTTGATGATCTGCAAAATCTCGCAGACCGTCGTGCCGCCCGAGCTCGGTGGTGGCGAGGAGATGACTTCATAGCCGCGATACTCGCAGCTGACCGGCTTGCTCCAGGCCACGGAATAGTCGGCGAAATCCTTCATCGTCAGCAGGCCGCCGTTCTGTTCGCTGGCCGCCACCACGGCGCGCGCGATCGGGCCTTTGTAGAAGACCTTGCTGCCGTCTTTGGCGATCAGCTCCAGCGTCCGGGCAAGCTGCGGCTGCACCAGCTTATCGCCCACTTTGTAGGGCTGACCGTGGTCGAGAAAGATCGCGGCGACATTCGGATGCTCGGCGAAGTCCTTGTTCCGCGTGTCGAGAATCTTGATATCGCCCTGCTGCAGCACGTAGCCGTCCTTCGCCAGCGCGATCGCCGGCGCCATCACCTGCTGCAAAGTCATCGTGCCGTATTTCTTCAGCGCCGCATTGAGCCCCATTACCGTGCCCGGCACGCCGACCGCGAGGAAGCTCTTCGTGCTGAGTCCCGGCACGACATTGCCTTGCGCATCCTGGAACATGGTCGGCGTCGCCTTCAGCGGCGCCTTCTCGCGAAAATCGAGAAACAGATTCTTGCCGCTTGCGAGGTGGATCACCATGAAGCCGCCGCCGCCGATATTGCCGCAGCAGGGATGAACCACGGCAAGCGCGTAGCCGACGGCGACCGCGGCATCGACGGCATTGCCGCCTTGTTTGAGGATGTTGACGCCGACTTGGGTCGCCAGATGTTGCGCCGTCACCACCATGGCATGCGGCGCCGTCACCGGCTTCGCCTCCGCCAGCGTCTGCAGCGTCGTTGCCGGGCCGGTAACATCGAGGGCCTGCTTCGAAATGGACGTCTGCTCGGCTTGCGCATCGGCAGCCAGGAACGCAGACGCGGCAATCACGGCGGCAACAAGCATATTCGCTTTGGACATGAATCTTTCTCTGAAGGATCGCCGCCGAACGTAACCCGGAAAACCGGCAAACAACCAGACGCCCCGCGAACAATTGTCGTGACGCGTCCCCCGGGCAAGCCGCTCGCGCGGTTCTGTCAGACAGCCGCTTCGTGCCGCGGCATGGCCACGGCCGGGCCCTCGCTCCACACGTCGGTGAGCGGCACGCCGTGCTTTTCGATGCAGACCTGTGCGTGGGCATAGCCTTCCGCCACAGCGCGGTCGAAGGCTTTCCAATCGTGCATGCCGAGATCGGTCAGCGGCGGTTCGAAGAGGTAATCCGCCTGTTCGCGAACGACGCGGCGCTGTGCTTCGGAGCCCACCGTGCCGGATCGCATCAGGATGGTGACGATCGAGGGCGTGCCCCGCATGCGCTGCCACAGCAGCGACCACACCGGGCGCTCGCCGTAGCGGTTGTCGCGCACCGTCAGATCGACCTCGCCGGTCACGTCCGATGCGATGATCGGCCCGACATTGCGTTCGCGCATCACGTCCACCGGCAGATTGTTCATCACGCCGCCGTCCACCAGCAGATGGCCGTGATGCGTGACGGGCGGCAGGATACCCGGCAGCGCGACGCTGGCCCGCAGCGACCGCCATAGATAACCGCCGCGATGTTCGTGGACGCGTCCGCTGGTCAAATCCGACGAGATGCAGAAGAACGGCTTGGCCAGTTCCTCGATCTTCATGTCGCCGAAATGCTCGCGCAGCAGCGTCGATACCTTTTTGCCGCGCACCAGCGCGATCAGCGGCATGGTGAAATCCGAAAGCGGATTGCTGGTGACGAACGCCTGGTGCATGCGTTCGCTCAGTTCCTTCGTGTCCCACTCCGCCGCCAGGCCGGCGGCGATGATGGCGCCCATGCTGACGCCGCCGAGATAGTCGAAGGGCACTTGCGCTTCGTTCAGCGCCTTGATGACGCCGATATGTGCGAAGCCGCGGGCACCGCCGCCGCCCAACACCAGCCCCACCGCGCGTCCGGAGATGAAGCGCGCCAGCCGGCGCACGTCGTCGTCCCGCCCGCTGCGAATATGGTGATGCGATTCGAACTGGCCGCTTTTCAGCGCGAAGCGTTCCGGCATCTGGCTATTCCGGCCGCGCGGATGCAACAGCAGCAGTTCCGGCAGGCCGAGCGCGGGCTCCTTGGGCGCGGCAAAGGACTTTGCCGGCAGCGGCTGGTCGGCGCGCGCCAACAGAAAGATGCGGTCCGCCTGCCGCAGGCAGAGATGCGTCCATGCGGTGTCCGGCGCGTCGCCGCGATAGATGACGACGTCGTGCGCCGCCTCGAAGGTGTTGAACCATTCCGCCGACTGCTCGTTGGCGTTGGCGTCGAGCACAGCCGCCTTCGACCCCATGTCGACCAGCGCGCTGGCCAGGCGATGGGCGATGGGTTCGTGGTTGAGTCCTTCCTGCAGGGGTACTACGGCGAACGTCTTAGGCCGCGAGCCGTCTCTGGCGCTCCGCGTGGTGTCGTGCAGGCGGCGCACCAGCATCCGCATCATGTTCAGCATCACGCGCGGGTGGCGGGAGATCAGCGCTTCGAAACCGTCGGGGCTAATGCGCAACAGCTCGCTGTCGCGCAGCGCCAAGAGCTGGGCGGAGTGCTCCTCGCCGGAGATCATCGACATCTCTCCGACGGTTTCGCCGGCGTGGACATGTGCCACCAGCCGGCGTCCGCCCCGCCCATCGTCGACGAAGACGCCCAGCGATCCCGTCACCACCAGAAACAAAGCCGAATGGTTCTCGCCGTCGCGCTGGAGCAGCATGCCGCCGGGAAGGCCGAACCAATTGGCTTCCGACAGAAGACGTTTCATCGCCGCGTCGCCGACGTCCTCAAACAGCCGGAAGGCGCTCAGATGTTCGCGCAGAGACTCCGGATAGACGGTCTCTTGTTCGTTCAGGAACGAGGATAGAAAGGCCATGTTCATCGCCGGTCTTTCTTTCCTTTTAGCTTACCACTGGACCCAGCCGCCATCGACGGCGACAGACGCCCCCGTGACATAGCTGGCGGCACGGCTTGCCAGAAACAGCAACGGGCCGGCGATCTCGCCCGCCTGCCCCAGCCGGCCGAGCATCGTGCGTCCGGCGAGGCGTTCCGCAAAGGCAGGATCGTCCGCTGAAACCTGCGGCCGTGGGAACGGCCCCGGAATCAATGCATTGACGCGGATCTTCTCCGGCCCGAGTTCCGCCGCGAGATGACGGGTGAGTTGCGCAAGCCCTGCTTTCGCAGGGCCGTAATGGAACGGGCTCGCCTGCTCGGGCCTGGCGTAAATACGCTTGTCGGGAGCGACTTGCGCGTACATCGAGGCGATGTTGACGACGCTTGCGTCACCGGCGGCCTGCACGGCCCGCCGCAAGGCGGGAAGCGCCGCGCGCACGGCCTCGAAAGCGGCCGTCACCGCGCTCGCATAAGTCCGCGCGAAATCCTCGGGCTCGAGCGCCGCGAATGGCTTCGGCGTCATCGAGATCGCGTTGTTGACCAGTACATCCAGTCGTTCGCGTTTTGCGAAGAAGGCGCGCACGCGCTCGAAATCGCCCATGTCGAAGGCCGCGCGTTCGGCCGAAAAGCCCGCGCGCTTCAAATCGCGCTCGAAATCCTCGAGCCTCGAATCGTCCCGCCCGTTGACGATCACATGAGCGCCCGCCTCGCACAGGGCCCGCGCCATGACGCTGCCGAGATGGCCCGCAGCGCCCGAAACAAACGCCGTGCGACCGTCGAGACGGAAGAGAGCATTGGTCATGGCTTCGGCCATAACGCGGGATTGAGGAGACTTTCAGGCAGATGCGGAACGCGTTTTTCGATCGCGGCACATTCGGATTCGCCGAGCGGAGGCTTCACGCTCAGGCGCAGGTTGGCGTCGAGCTGCTCTTCCGTCTCCAGTCCGATCACCACGCCGTCGATGAATTTCTGCCCGCGCGCATAAGCGATGCAAAGATCGGCGGCGCTCTCCCGCCCGAACTCCTTGGTCAATTGCACAACGAGATCAAGCACCGCGGCCGCATCGACGCCGTCGACGCGCGGCCAGATCGCAGGGTCGTTCGACGCCAGCAGGCCCTGCAGGAAGACGCTGCGCGCATGCACCGTCACATCCCCGCGTTGTTCGGCAGTATCCGCGACGCCGGCCTCGCGCCAGCGCCAGTCGAGCAGATTGAACGGCATCTGGATGTGTTTGACGTCACGACTGGCGAGCGCCGCCAAAGCTTCCTCCGGCGATTGCACGGACACGCCGAGCGTCCGCACGCTGCCGTCGCCGAGCCGTTCGAGCAATCTTTCCCAGACGGCGCCGCCGAAAGCGGTCATGTGAGCCGCGCGGTGCAGCAGCAGGCAATCGATTTGGCGGCGGCGCAACGCCTGCAGCGATTCCGCGATGCTGGCATCGACCGCGCCGCGGACTTCGTCGCGCGTGGCCCCGGCGGAAAGCCCGGCAAGCGGACTCAGCTTGGTGATCGTGCGCACGCGGCGCCCGTCGAGCGCCTCGCCCAGCCGTCGCTCGCTGTCGCCATAGGCGCGCGCCGTATCGAATTGGACGACGCCGGCATCCGCGGCGCGGCGCACGAGTTTCAGTGCGGCGCCGTGCAACGGCTTGCCGGTCCTATTGGCGACCCCGTAATCGAGGCCCAGTTGCACCGTCCCGAAGACGAGCTCGGCCGCACGTCCATCCATGAGAGACGCCTTTTCGTCCCCCGAACGGTCTCAGCTTATGGTTAAGAAAGGTCTTACGCCGCGGGTTTCGCCAAGCCGTTGGCGGTCAGAAGCACCCGCCCGTTTGCCGTCAAATCGGCCGAGAGAAAGATCACGCTGCGCGTGCGGCGCGTTATTCTGATCTGCGCCTCGATGCGGTCGCCGGCCTGCGCATCGGCCGCGAAATCGCAAGACAGCGAGACGATTGTTGGCGATTCGCCATTCGAGCGGCATGCCGCCTCCATCGCGCCATGCGCGAATCCCGCCAAGACGGCACGCGGCAACCGGCCGCCGTCATCGGTGTGCCGTGTATCGGCGATATAAATGTAGCGGTCAGCGCTGTCCGATGAGACGAGCCGATAGAACGGCCCATGGCTCTCAAATCCAGGAAATGCAACACGTTGAGCGTCTTGCAGCAGATCGGCGGACATCGTGCCTACTTTCCAACCAAATTGGGAGCTGTCATGGTGACGATGCGCATTCGGTGTGACCTTGTTGCGCCGCAATATCATATGCGTCGCATTGGAACCATCACGTCGCCACAATAAAGTTGTAAAAATCTACGATATGCGCGAAGCGGGGGTGCGTTTTGCGCAAGCAGTTAGTTCGCGTGACAGCCAGAAAAGAGGAATCCGATGAAGAAAAGACTCGTGCGCGCCGTTTTGGTCGCTGGTCTATCCGTATTTGCAGCCGGCGCCGTTTTGACGGCAACGCAGGCCGTCGCTGCGAGCTCGGACAGCGACAAAGATGCGCCGAAGATCAGCAGGTCGATCAACAAGCCGATCTCGGACGCGCAAAAGGCGCTGCAGACCAAGGATTGGGCCACGGCGCTTGCCGATCTCAAGGAAGCTCAGGGGGCCTCTGACCTGACCGACTACGACAAATACATCATCAACTACTTCACGGGGTTGGCCGCTTATAATTCCGGCGACAAGGCGACGGCGACGACGGCATTCCTAGCCGCCGCGGAATCGACGGCTGCGCCGGCCAGCGAGCACGCCAGCGTGCTGCGCATTGCGATGGAGCTGCAGAACGAAGCTGATAACTACGCCAAGGTCATCGAACTCGCCAAACTGTCCGAGCAGGCGGGCCCTCTCGATCCGACCGTCGCGGGTATCGTCGCCAGCGCCTATTACAATTCCAAGGATTATGCCAACGCGCAGAAATATGCGCAGCAGTCGATCGACGGCGACCTCAAGGCCGGCAAGATTCCGGATCACACCGCCTACCAGATCGTGTTGCTCTCGCAGAACCGGCAGAAGGACATTCCCGGCGAAACCAAGACGCTGGAGACCATGGCCCAGGACTACGGCAATGCCGACGACTGGGGCAATCTCCTAGACATTTCGCTCAGCACGCTGCCGACCTCCAGCAAGGGCTTTCGTGAAATCGGCGCGCTGTTCATCTATCGCCTGCGCACGCTTGTCGGCGCGACCACCAGCGCAGAAGACTACAAGCTGTCTGCGCAGCTGGCGCTCGGCCTGCGTGATCCAGGTGACGCGCAGCGTGCGCTGGAGCAAGGCCTGTCGAAAGGCGCAGTGAACCAGGCGACCGTTGGTGCGCTGCTGCAGAAGGCCAACGCCGCCGCCAGAACCGATGAGCCGTCGCTGCCTGCCGCCGAAGCTGCAGCCGCGAAGAGCAAAAGCGGCAAAGAAGATGTGCTGGTTGCCGAGGGCTATTTCGGCTACGGCAAATACGCCGATGCTATCAGGGTTGCGCGGCGCGCTTTGGCCAAGGGCGGGCGTGAGGCGATCGAGGCGCAGATGCTGATCGGCGCTGCGCAAGCCAGCAGCGGCGACAATGCCGCCGCCCAAAGTTTGGCCGCGGTGAAGGGCGATCCGATTCTTGAGCGGGCGGCTCAGCTCTGGTCGCTCTACGCCACGCGGAAATACGGGCTAGCGGCCGCCGCGCCGGCGCCGGCCAGTCATTAGTCCGGACGAACAGGGGTGTTCGCGCGCCCGCGCGAACACCCGTCGTCTGGCGACCCGCCTCCTCCGTCCCGGGACATATTCGTGACCCTGCTGCTAGGTTTCGCACCGCTTGTCGTTTTTTTTGTCCTTGAGCGGCTGTCGGTCAGCTTGGCGCTTTGGGTCGCTTTCGCGACGGCCTTCGCGCTTAGCATGCGAACCTTCATCGAGACCGGCATCCTCAAGCTGTTCGACGCCGGCAGCACGGTGATCTTCGGACTCTTGGCGCTTTTCACCGGCTTCATCGAACCGGGCATGGACTATCCTTGGGTCGGCCTCATCCTGGAACTCGGCCTGCTGGGAATCGTCGTCTGGTCGCTGGTGACCCGCGCGCCGTTCATCCGGGAATACAGCCGAGAGCAAATACCGCGGGAGCAATGGACCGCACCGCTCTTCATAGCGACGAATTATCGGTTGACCTGGGCCTGGGCCGGCGCATTCGCGGTCATGGCCGCGGCGGATGCGACGATCCTCTTCCTGCATCGCGTGGCGCCGGGCCTGGCCGTCACGACGGGCCTGTTGGCGCTCCTGTTGGCGCTCACCTTTACATGGCAGTCCGGGGTCCGTATTAGCAGACGCCTTGGGAAAACGCCTCACTAAGGGCCGTAAATGCATTTGCTCCGGGCCCTGAAGCCCCTACTGCGCGACTTGCTGTCGACGCTGGTGTTTGTCGGCTTGCTGTGGACGACGGGCGACATCTACTGGGCGACCGGAGTCGGTATTGCCTTGGGCATCGGCCAGACGCTCTGGTACATGCATCGCGGCCATGCCATCGGACCGCTGCAGTGGTTGAGCCTGGTGCTGGTGACGGTGCTCGGCATGACGACGATTCTGACGGCAAATCCCCACTTCATCATGGTCAAGCCGACGATCATCGCGCTCGCCATCGGCGCCATGATGCTGCGCCGCGACTGGATGGCGCCTTATCTGCCGCCCATCGTCACGGAAAATCTCGACGACCGCGAGATCGTGCGCGCCGGTTATGCCTGGGCGGCGCTGATGTTCGTTCTCGCCGTCCTCAACCTGCTCTTCGCCTTCCTGACCAGTCAGCTCATCTGGAGCTGGTACTTGGCGGTTGTGCCTCCGCTCTCCTATGTCGGGCTGCTGGCCGTGCAGTATTTGATGTTCCGCAAGCACGTCCTCGAAAAGATCCGCGTCCGCCAGACCAACCAGACCGTCTGACCTCTGATTGCATTCACCATCGCTGCTGATCTTGACTTTATTTCGGTATTTTCCTAAATAACGAATATGAGCGATGTCTTCGACGCGCTCGCCCATCCGGTGCGGCGCAAGATTCTGAAGCTGCTGCGAGGCGGAGCAATGAGCGCCGGCGATTTGGCGGCGCATTTCGATCTCGCAAAGCCCACTTTGTCCGGCCATTTCACCGTGCTCAAGACCGCGGATCTCGTCACAAGCGAGCGCAGAGGCACGACCATTCTCTACCGGCTCAACATGAGTGTGCTCGAAGAAGCACTCGCGGCGCTCATGTCCATCGTTGGCTCAAAACCCTCGGGAGAAGAAACATGACTATTCGCTGGCCGCTGATGATGAGCCTTGTTGTGGTCGCAGCGATGGCGGCGTTAAGCGCCTGGGCTTGGCCTCTCGTTCCGGACGCCGCACGCATTGCCGTACATTTTGACATGAACGGTGCCGCGAACGGTTTTGCCGGCAAACAAAAGGCGCTGACCGTGCTGCCGATCTTGGCACTCGGCTTGACCGTTCTGCTGAGCATAATCCCGCGCATCGAGCCACGTCGCTTCAATCTGGCGGCCAGCGCCAAATTCTATAAGGCCGCCTGGATCGGCGGGATCGTCACTGTAGCGGTCGCACATGCCGGGATCGTTCTTGGGGCGCTGCACGCACCGGTGAATGCGTCGCATCTCATCCTGCCCGTGATCGCCGTGTTGTTCATGGTCATAGGAAATTACATGGGAAAGACCCGTTCCAATTTTTTCGCCGGCATCCGCACGCCTTGGACGCTTTCGAGCGAATATTCCTGGGAAAAAACTCACCGTCTCACGGGCCGGCTGTTTATGTTGTTGGGAGCGGCCACGCTCGTCGCCGCTATTACGGTGAGTGCCAAAGCTGCCGGTGAGATCATGACCGGAGGAATCTTGGCTTCGGCATTGGTCGGTGCCGTTGCCTCTTACGTCTTTTGGCGGCGCGATCCCTTACGGCATTCGTCGGATCGCATGCCGGAATAAGGCGCGCAAAGGCCCCTCGCGCTCCTTTTCGTTGCGGAAAGCGGCGGGGCTTTGCCGCGCTGATCCGAACGGCTAGGTTCTCCCCTGCAGATAGCGGAGAACACTATGAAGGAAGCCGTCATCGTTTCGGCAGCACGCACGGGACTGGCCAAGTCCGCGCGCGGCGGATTCAACATGACGCATGGCGCGGTGATGGGCGGTCACGTCGTCAAGCACGTCGTCGCGCGAGCCGGCATCGATCCGGCGGAAGTCGAAGACGTCTATATGGGCTGCGCCCAGCCGGAAGGCGCCACGGGTATGAACATCGGACGCCTGTCGGCGATCCGCGCCGGCTGTCCGGT
Source organism: Alphaproteobacteria bacterium (assembly GCA_018970685.1). GTDB lineage: Bacteria > Pseudomonadota > Alphaproteobacteria > Micropepsales > Micropepsaceae > Rhizomicrobium. The sequence goes on from JAGWVX010000013.1 coordinate 10,517, forward strand.
GACCACCGGCGGCGTGACGATCAACCGCTTCTGTTCCTCTGGCTTGCAGGCCATCGCCATGGCGGCGCAGCAGATCATGACCGACGGGACCGCGGTCGCCGTCGGTGCCGGCGTCGAGTCGATATCGCTGGTGTTGATGGGCGGGCTGAACGCCAAGAACATCACCGAAGATCATCTGATGCAGATCAAACCCGCCCTGTGGATGACGATGATCGAGACGGCCGAGATTGTCGCCGACCGGTACGGCATCTCGCGCGAACGCCAGGATCGTTATGCGCTTGAAAGCCAGATGCGCACCGCGGCGGCGCAGCAGGCCGGCCGCTTCGCCGAAGAGATCGTCCCGATTGCAGTCAAGATGAAGAAGGTGGACAAGGCCACCGGCGCCGAGTCGATCGTCGATGCCACCGTAGATCGCGACGAGTGCAACCGTCCCGACACCACCTATGAAGGCCTGGCCGCGCTGAAGCCCGTGCTGATGGGCGGCATGCAGGTCAAGGAAGGCAAATACATCACCGCCGGCAACGCCTCGCAGTTCTCCGACGGCTCCGCCGCCTGCCTGCTGATGGATTCCAAGACGGCGGCGCAGAAAAATCTGAAACCGCTCGGCATCTTCCGAGGGTTCGCGGTCGCCGGTTGCGAGCCGGAAGAGATGGGCATCGGTCCGGTCTTCGCCGTGCCTAAGCTGCTGCAGCGTCACGGTCTCAAGATCGACGACATCGATTTGTGGGAATTGAACGAAGCCTTCGCCAGCCAAACCGTGTATTGTGCGGAGCGCCTTGGCATTCCGCACGAAAAACTAAATGTCGACGGCGGCGCGATCTCGATCGGCCATCCCTTTGGCATGTCCGGCGCGCGCATGACCGGCCATATCCTGCTGGAGGGCCGTCGACGGAAACTGAAATACGGCGTCGTCACCATGTGCGTCGGCGGCGGCATGGGCGCGGCCGGACTTTTCGAATTCGTGCACTGACGTGAGGCGGGACGCTGTCATCCGCGCGGCATGCTGCGCCGCCGTGCTTGTTTTCTGCACGGCGTGCGCGGACATGCCGGTGCTCGACGACGTCTCTTCCGTCTTCAGCCCCCCCAAGCCCGATCCCGCCGCCGAGATGCCCGCTCTGGAAACGCGCATCTTCGATCTCGTCCAGGCGGCGCGTCTTAAGAACGACCCCAAGGCACGGAAGCTGACGGTCGATTCGGAACTGGTTGATATTGCCCGCAAACGCAGCGCGGCGATGGCGGGGAAGAATTCGTTCGCCGTCGGCAGCGATCCGCATGCCGCAGCCACCATGCTGATGGACGACGACGCAAAGTTCCAAGGCATGATCGGCGAGAATGTTGCGGCGCAGCATTACAATCGTGCCGGCATCGACGTGGATGTGTTCGCCAAGCGCTTCGTTGACAGTTGGCTTGCCAGCAAACCGCATAAGGAAAATCTTCTGTTTTCCGATTACAATCGCAGCGGCGTCGGCGCGGCGGTCAACGGCGACACGATCTACGTCACCCAGCTTTTCACCACCGATCTCGGCCTGGGTCCGCACGACGGCAGCGCGCCTCCGTCGCAGGTGACGCGGGTTGCATCTCCTCAGCAAGGGAAGGACGATAGCAATGCGGTGCCGCTGCGCGGCGCCATTGCGCCCGGAGACCAATAGGACACGGCCATGCCGAAGCCGTCCCCTGATCGGCGGATCGATACTTTCGAAGAATTTTGGCCGTTTTATCTGCGGGAACATGCGAAGCCGCGTACGCGGGCGCTGCACTATTTTGGAACAGGGCTGGCTTCGGCCTGTCTGTTGTTCTTCGTCGTCGCCGGAAATCCGTGGATTCTGCTTGGCGCGCCCGTCGCCGGCTACGGTCCGGCCTGGTTCGCGCATTTCTTCGTCGAGAAGAACAAGCCGGCGACTTTCACGTATCCTTTGTGGTCCCTTGCCGGAGACTTTCGCATGACCTTCAGCTGGCTGACCGGCCATATCGCCGAAGACTTGGTGCGGGCCGGCGTGCACGCCCCCGTCCGCTGAGTCGCAGCCGCGGATGCTAACCAGCCGTTAATTCTGTTAGCGGATTGTCGTGGCATGGCTGTCTCGCTCCCCTTTGCGCTTGATTTAGCGAACATTTCTTTACACTACATATTGTCGCCGGTACCTTCCCTGGGGGGTGCTGGGCTAAGTGAGTCGAAATGCGGCCTGATCTACCATGGAATGTGGCGGGGATCCCGTCGGAGGCACGCGAAGCGGCCCGGGCGGCGGCTCGGCGCGAGGGCCTGTCCATCGGCGAATGGCTCACCAGGCGCATCCTTGCGGGCTTGTCCGACATGAGCGAGCCCCGTCAGACCTCTTATCACGAACCTTATCGCGAAGAATGGAGCGGACGCGGCGGCGAGCGCATGGCGTCGCGTCGTGAAAGCGATGAGATGCTGGATCGTGTTTCGCGCAGCGAAAGCGAAACCTCCAGCGTCTATCGCCGCATCGAGGAGCAACTGCGCGGCATGAGCCGCCGCCTCGACTCCGCCGAACGTAGTCAGAGCGAAAACAACCGCGTCATGAGCAAGGCTGCGGTGGAAATGAACGTCGCCGCGCGCGAACAGGCGCAGGCTTTCGATCAGCTCGGCGCCCATGTCGTCGGCCTGTCCGAACGCCTCGAACGGATGGAGCGCCTGAACAGCTCCGACACGCTGCGCGATGCCGTGAAGGCTTTGCATCAAGGCTTGTCGCGTCTCGCGGATCAGATCACGGAGACCGCCAACCAATCGGCCACGCAGATCGGCGCCCTTGCCGGCAATCTCGAAGACCTCGCCGGCCGTCTGGGTCAGGCGCGCCGGGATGCCGAAGGCGCGGCGCGCACGCTCGAAGGGCGCATCGCCAATCTCGACGAACGCATTCGGACCGTGGAAAAGACGGCGCATGCCAATGCCGCTTCCGTAGAGCGCGCGCTCGAAACGCTGGAGGCCCGCCAGGAGGTCCGCAAGGACGATCCCTCGGAAACCATTGCGCGGCTGGAAGAGAACGTCCGCCGGCTCGAGTCCCGCGGCGCCGCCGACCCTGCGATCGACCGCCGCCTTTCCGGCATCGAGCGCGCCTTGAGCGATATCGTCAGCCGTGTCGATCACCACGAGGACGACGACGCGGACGATGCCGAAGCCGCCCTCAGGAAACTCACGCAGCGTCTCGATGCGTCGGAAGCCGCACAACGTCAGGCCATTGCCGAGTTGCGCACGGCGATCGTCGAGAAGGCCGAGCAGAAAGCGCCCGCCCCGCCCCCGCCCGAGCCGTCGATCTTCGCCGGCACCACGACGCCGTTCACGCCCGGCGCGCCGTTCAGCCCGCTTCCAGCCTTCGACCTGCCGCCGTTCCCCGAAGCCGCGGACAATAAGCCGCCCTTCGCCGATCCGGCTTTCGTGCCGCCGCCGGCCTATGACACGGCGACCGCGTTCGGCGGCGAGCAGCCGTTCTCCGCTGCCCCGGCCTTCGGTGCGGAAGCGGCGGCGGCGCAGCAGCCGACGGTGGATTCCTATCTTTCCGCCGCGCGCCGCTCCGCGCGTGCCGCCGCAGAAGCAGAAGCGGTGCGCAGCAACGGTGCGCTGGGCGGTTTCGCCTGGAACGCCCCATCGGCCAAATCTCCGGCGCGGCGTTCGGGCCGCACGCTCTATCTCGGAATCGGCGTCCTGGCGCTGGTGGCGATTGCGGTGATCGCCGGCGCGGTCCTCAACCATCGTCCGGCCAACGAGACGCCGGCCAACTCCGCCATCGGCGCCTTGTTCGAGAAGAAACAGCCGGCGCCGGCGATCAAACCTTCGGCGCCGCCGGAGCAGGAAACCGATAATCTCGAAGCGCCGGCCAACCAGATGGCCGCGCAACCCGTGCAGAAGCCGCCGGCCGTGCAGAAGGCGGAGCCGCAGCCCGAACGGAAGCCGGCCGCGAAACCGGAGCCGCTCCGCAGCGCGGCCGCCGAGCATCCGAACGTCGTCGCACCGCGCAAGACGGCGGCGGCGGGCCAGCCCGTGGCGGTCAAGCCGCCCGTCAAGCTGGGCCAACAGACCGCTTCCATTCCGGCGCTGGATCGCCTGACCGCGCTTGCCAATGCCGGCAATGCTCGGGCGGAATTGGTCGTCGCCTTGAAGTATCTGGACGGCGACGGGGTTCCTGCCAACGACGCCGAAGCTTTCAAATGGCTCAGCCGCTCGGCCCAGGCCGGCGAGCCGGTGGCGCAATATCGCCTGGGCACCATGTATGAGCGCGGCCGCGGCGCACCCGCCGATCAGACCAAGGCCGCGCAATGGTACGAAGCCGCTGCGAACCAGGGCAACCGCAAGGCCATGCACAATCTCGCCGTGGCCTATGCCGAAGGATCGGGCGTCAAGAAGGACTTCGCCGAAGCGTCGCGCTGGTTCGCCAGGGCCGCAAATCTCGGCCTCTCCGACTCTCAGTTCAATCTCGCCGTCCTCTACGAACGCGGGCTGGGCGTGCCGCAGAGCCTGCTCAACGCTTACAAATGGTATGCGATTGCCGCCGCGCAGGGCGATGCGGAATCCAAGGCCCGTCTGCAGGCGATCTCAACCCAGCTGAGTACCGACGATCGCGCCGCGGCCCAGCAGGCCGCCGACACGTTCAAGCCCGCCCCGCTTGATCCGCACGCCAACATAGCGCCCGCCATGGCGGATCTGACCCGCGGCTGACGCCTGCGGTTGACCACGCATCCTGGGACGCGCAAATTGGCGTCAATCCGGTGCTTCGCCGCCCTCTCCCGCAAGCGATTTTCGATCGATGGAAATCTATCTGCCCATCGCCGAGATGTCCGTCCATTGGTTGGTCATCCTCGGCATGGGCTTCGGCGTCGGCTTTCTCTCCGGCATGTTCGGCATCGGCGGCGGCTTCCTGTTGACGCCGCTCTTGATCTTCTACGGCATCCCGCCCGGCGTGGCCGTGGCGACCACCGCCAGCCAGGTCTCCGCCGTCACCTTTTCGGGCGTCGTCACCCATTGGCGCCGGCGCACGCTCGATCTGAAGATGGGCGCGGTGATGCTCTCCGGCGGCCTGACGGGCACCGCGCTCGGCGTCTATCTGTTCAGCGTGTTGCGCCGCATGGGCCAGTCCGAATTCTCGGTCTCGGCCAGCTATGTGATCCTGCTCGGCATCGTCGGCGGCTTGATGCTGAACGAGTCCCTGCGCACGCTGCGTGCCATGCGCACCGGCCAGCCCGCTTTCGGGCGCAAGCCGGGCCAGCACAATTGGATCCACGGCCTGCCCTTCAAGATGCGCTTCCGCGAGTCGCGCCTCTACATCAGCGCCATCCCGCCCGTGGTGCTGGGCTTCGTCGTCGGCATCCTGTCGGCGATCATGGGCGTCGGCGGCGCTTTCATGATGGTGCCGGTGATGATCTACGTGCTGCGGATGCCGACCAATGTGGTGGTCGGCACCTCGCTGTTCCAGGTGCTGTTCGTCACCGCCACGGCGACCATCCTGCATGCCGTCGACAATTACACGGTCGACATCGTGATGGCGATGTTCCTGATTCTCGGCGGGGTGGCCGGCGTGCAATACGGAGTGCGCGTCGGCACCAAGCTCCGCGGCGAGCAGTTGCGTCTGCTGCTGGCGCTGCTGGTGCTGGCGGTGGCGGCGCGGCTGTTCGTCGAGATGGTGGCGACGCCCGCCGATCTCTATACCGTCGCGGTAGGCACGCCATGAAGCGGCGCCTCTTGCTTGCGGCCGCGGCCGCTCTTCTGGCGACGCTGCCCGCGGCGGCGGACGAAGATCTCGTCTCCGGCGTTTCGCAGGACGTGGTGGAGATCACCTCGAATTACACCGGCACGGACCTCACCGTGTTCGGCGACGTCGAGCAGCCCGAGGATGCGGCGGGCCGCGACATCGTCGTCGTGGTGCGCGGCCCGGACGCCAGGATCACGGTGCGCCGTAAGGATCGCTTTGCCGGCATCTGGATCAACAATGCCCGCGCGCAGCTGATCGGCATGCCCTCCTATTATTTCCTGGCCAGCACGCGGCCGCTCGAGGACATCGCCGCGCCCGACACGCTGCGGCGCTACGATCTCGGCCTCGACAACCTGCGCCCCGAGCGAGCGCTCAGCGACGGCAGCATCGACCCCTATGTCCGGGCGATGGTGCGCGCTCTCGGCAAGCGGGGCCTCTATGTGCAAAGCGGCACCGCCGTGGAAATGCTCAGCGCCACGCTGTTTCGCGTGCGCGTGCCCGTGCCGGCGACCGTGCCGCGCGGCTCCTACAATGTGCAGGTCTATCTGTTCCGCGACGGCAACGTGGTCAGCGCACAGTCCACGCCGCTGTTCGTCGATCAAACCGGCTTCGACCGCCGCCTTTATACCTTCGCCCACCGATGGCCGTTTTCCTACGGCGTCTCGACCGTGCTGATGGCGCTGCTGTTCGGCTGGGCATCGTCGTTCCTGTTCCGCCGCAAGGCGTGAACCGCGTAGACGCGCTCGCGTCCCAGCGCATAGGCGGTGCAGCTTCCAGCGAACAGCGAGGCGATGGCCTTGTCGCGTACGTTGAGCCCGCCGGCATAGGCGCCGAAGGCCGGCAGCAGCAGGCGCGCGCCGTCCGACACGAAGCAGCGGCGCCTGACCGAGGTTCCCCGCCGCGTCACCGTGACCGCCGGATGCAGATGGCCGGCGACCTCGCCTTTCCGGGCCGTCGGCAAATGGCGGAACGTCAGCCCGCCGCGCGCGAACTCGCCCGCTATCGCGCCGCCGATCCAGGTCGGCGGCTTCGGATCGTGATTGCCTTCCACCCAGATCCATTCGCCGCGAGACGCCAGTGTCGTCAGCATGGCGCGCTCTTCCGCATCCAGCCGCGTATCCGCCTCGCCGTCATGGAACGAGTCGCCCAGCGCGATCACCCGCGCCGGCGCGAAGCGTGCGATGGTCTGCTCCATCCGCCGGATGGTCGTTCGCGTATCGTAAGGCGGCAGCAGGGCGCCACGCCGCGCCAGCGCCGAGCCTTTCTCGAAATGCAAGTCGGCGAACACCAGCGTCTTCTCCGTCGGCCAATAGACCGCGCCGGAGCGGTCGAGCAGCAATGTCTCGCCGTTGACGGCGATGTGGAGGGCCGCGTGAGTCATGGCGGGACTATAGCAAATCTCTCACCCTCCCCTTGAGGGAGGGTCGAAAAATCGGAGCGGAGCGTAGATTTTTCGGGGAGGGGTCGCGAGCAGGGCGAGCGCGCCGAAGCCCTATCCCCCCGGAAATTTGCTGCGCAAATTTCGACCTCCCCTCAAGGGTTGGCCCCCGTCGCTCCACCCGCATCGCATCCGCGATCACCCCAATCGCGGGACGCAGAAGAAAATAAGATTGATAGCGTTGTGGGCGACGATGGGCAGGACGAGGCTCTTGGTGCGCAACCGAAGCCATGCCAAGAAAAGGCCGATCGCTGCCGCGGAAAGACCGTTGACGATGTCCCAATGAAGCGCGAGCGCATGGTCGAGCGCGATCCCATGGCCGATTCCAAATATGACGGATGTCGCGAAGACACCGTAACCGATCTCGGCGCCGCCGAGATTGAAGCGCATAGCAAATAGCCGGTCGAAAAGCGCTAGGAGCACGCCGCGGAACGATAGCTCTTCCGCGAGCCCCGGCATCGTCGCTTGAAACCAGATGGTTTCGCGATCCGGCAACGCGTCGTGTCCGAACCATTTCGCCGTCGCAGCGGCCAGCAGAACGAGAAACGGGACCACGCCGAATAGAAATGCCCTTCCCGTGCCCGGCGCCTGGCGCAACGCCAGCCCGAAGTCGGGTGCCGCGAACTTCCGCGCCGCGATCAGCATGGCAGCAATCGCAAGCGAGAGGCAGAAGCTCAGTCCCTTTCCGCCCCAGTTCCAGTTCTTGCCCGCAATCGAAGCGAAATA